>JBAWHL010000038.1:0-3036 GCA_049593815.1 Ilumatobacteraceae bacterium
CTCCACCGCGATCGACGGTGACAGCACCTCGACGGCGGGGGACCGAACACTTGACGAGGTCACCGTGCACACGGTCAGTCCACGCGGCGCCCGCTCGTGGAGCCTGCAGCCGGTCTTCGTCCTCCACGACCAGGACTCGGCCGGCGGCGGGCCGATCTGCCCACTTCCCGGCACGGTGATCGCGGTGCACGTCGCATCCGGTGACTCCGTCACCGAGGGCCAGATCCTCATGGTCGTCGAAGCGATGAAGATGGAGCACAAGATCACGGCCTCGGGTGATGCCGTCGTCGGTGAGGTGCGCTTCGCCGTCGGCGATCGGGTCGACACCGGTGACCTGCTCGTCGCACTGGTGACCGACGACATCCCCGGGGACGGCTGATGGCGGACCCGATTCGCATCGCCAACTGTTCCGGGTTCTTCGGCGACCGGCCGAGCGGTGCGCTGGAGATGGTCGAGGGCGGCCCGATCGACGTGCTCACCGGCGACTGGCTCGCCGAACTCACGATGTTGATCCTCAGTCGGATCCGCGCCAAGCAGCCTCGGGGTGGATTTGCCCGGACGTTCGTGACCCAGATGGAACAGGTCATGGGCACCTGCCTCGACCGTGGGATCAAGGTCGTCACGAACGCCGGTGGGCTCGACCCCGACGGATGTGCGGACGCGGTCGCCGAGGTCGCCGACAAGCTCGGTCTCTCACCGACGATCGCCTACGTGAACGGGGACGACCTGATGCCACGCATCACCGAGCTCGCCGAGTCGGGCGCGCTGCGCCCGTTCGCCGAGGACGTGCAACTCGGCGATGCGAACCGCTTCGTCACTGCCAACGCCTACCTCGGTTGCTTCGGCATCGTCGAGGCGCTCACCCGTGGCGCCGACATCGTCATCACCGGCCGGGTCACCGATGCGTCGGTCATCTGCGGTCCGGCGGCCTGGCATCACGGGTGGGGCAGGTCGGAGTTCGACCAGCTCGCCGGCGCGGTCGTCGCCGGGCACGTCATCGAGTGCAGCGCACAGGCCACGGGCGGCAACTACTCGTTCTTCCACGAGATCGAGGGCCGCACCGACGTCGGTGGCGGCGCCCGGTTCGGCTTTCCCTGGGCCGAGGTGGCCGAGGACGGTTCGTGCGTGATCGGCAAGCACGACGGCACCGGCGGCGTCGTCAACGTCGAGACGGTGACCTCACAATTGCTCTACGAGATCGGTGGCCACGAGTATCTCGGGCCCGACGTCACGGCACGGTTCGACACGATCCAGGTCGAGCAGGTCGAGCGTGACCGTGTCCGCATCTCCGGTACCGAGGGCGTTGCCCCACCGAGCACCCTGAAGGTCGCGATGAACGAGCTCGGCGGCTATCGCAACTCGTTCTCGGTGGCGCTGACGGGTCTCGACATCGAGGCCAAGGCCGACTTCGCCCAGGCTGCGTTCTGGGATGCGTGCCCCTACGAACCGTCCGACTTCGACGTCATCGAGAGCACGGTGGTGCACACCGAGAAGCCGGATCCGGCGACGCAGGAGGAGGCGACGGGCATCTGGAAGGTCACCGTGAAGGACGCCGACGAACGCAAGGTCGGGCGTGCCTTCGCCGATGCCATGGTGCACACCGTCCTGTCCGGGATCCCTGGGATGTACGGCCTCGGTGGGGGACCCAGCGGCGCCTCACCGTTCGGTGTGTACCGCCCGGGCACCGTGCCGAGCGACCTGGTCCCGCAATACGTGCACATGGACGGCGTCACGGTTCAGATCGATTCGGTCGCACCCTCGGCAACGCCGACATCGGATCGTTCGGCTCAGCGAGGCCCGGGTCCGGCGGTTCGCTCGTCCGACGCGACGGTCTCGGTGCCGCGCCGTCCGGAGGGGAACCCGGGCGGCGTCATGGTGGACGTGCCGCTGGGCCGATTCCTGGGCACCCGGTCGGGCGACAAGGGTGGGGACGCGAACCTGGGTGTGTATGCCCGGTCCGACGCAGGGTGGGCCTGGCTCGATGCCGAGCTGACCGTCGATCGCGTGCGTGAGCTGCTTCCCGAGACCGCAGAGCTGCCCGTCGATCGGTACCGGTTCCCGAACCTGCGCGCCGTCAACTTCGTGATCAGGGGGCTTCTGCAGGAAGGCGTCGCCGCATCGACGCGTCAGGACCCCCAGGCCAAGGCGGTCGGTGAATGGCTCCGAGCCCGGGTCGTCTCGGTTCCCGACGTGGTGGTCACCGCTCGCTGAGCAGCGCCACCAGCCGATCGAGCAGCTCGCGCTGCCCACGGACGATCTTGGTGTGCGCGGTCGGCAGGTCGAACCACGCCGCGCGATCGATCTCGGGGAACTGTTGGATCCGCCCGGACTTCGGCGGCCACTCGAGATCGAAGGTGTTGCTCGTCACGGCGGCGACGTCGAGGTCGCCCTCGACCGCCCAGGCACGCACGGACTTGCGACCCGATTGCGCCACCTCGCCGAGGTCGAACAGTTCGCCGCCGGGGACCGCGCAGCCCAGCTCCTCCTGGAACTCTCGGCGTGCCGCGTCGAGCGGATCCTCGTCGTCGGTGAACTCGCCCTTGGGAATCGACCACGCCGAGTCGTCCTTGCGCTGCCAGAACGGGCCGCCCATGTGGCCGAGCAGCACATCGACGTTCGTGGCCCCGACGCGAAACACCACGATGCCCGCACTGTGCCGGGTCATCGTGGTGTCGAACGCCGTTGCGTCGTGAACGTCAGCGATTGCCGACGGGCACGTAGTCCCGCTCGTCGGGGCCGGAGTACCACTGGCGAGGGCGGGAGATCTTCTGAGCTGGGTCGTTGAGCAGCTCCTGCCAGTGCGCCAGCCAGCCGGACATGCGGGGGATGGCGAACAGCACGGTGAACATCTCGACCGGGAACCCCATGGCCTGATAGATCAGGCCGGAGTAGAAGTCGACGTTCGGGTAGAGCTTGCGATCGATGAAGTAGGGGTCCGACAGCGCAGCTTCCTCGAGCTTCAACGCGATGTCGAGGAGCGGGTTCTTGCCCGTGACCTCGAACACGTCGTAGGCGGCGTTCTTGATGATGGTGGCC
>JBAWHL010000039.1:0-3248 GCA_049593815.1 Ilumatobacteraceae bacterium
TTTCCGGGGTCAGCGCACCGGGGTCAGCGCATCGGGGTCAGCGCGCCGGGGTCAGCGCGCCGGGGTCAGCGCGCCGGGGTCAGCGCGCCGGGGTCGACGCATCGCGGGTCGGGCCCAGCGAGGGACCGTCGACACCGTCGAGGAGGCCGACGTGTCAGAGCGAGTCGACGAAGGCGTCGAGGGCGACGTTGACCGCCGCGGGTGCCTCTTGCTGGACCCAGTGCCCGACGCCGGGAACGATGGTCGTCCCGCGGAAGTCCGCGCACGCAGAACTCGCCGTGTCGTAGATGTCCATCCCCGGGACGAAACCGCGGACTCCGTCGAGTTCGCCACCGATGAACGCGGCGGGCTGCTGGAGGACGGCGTCGGGCATCGGACCGATCTGCTCCGCGTCGAGTCCCTGGGCGCGGTAGCGGTTGAACGCGCCCACCCAGCCGCCTGCCTCGAACGCGTCGACGTAGACCTGGAGGTCGTCGGTCGTCATCCACGCCGGGACCGGATCGGGGTCGACGAGCCCATCCAGCAACGTGGCGTCGGCGGGCTTCTGGGCGAACAGCGATTCGCCGGCGTCGCCACTCGCCGCGAAGTAGATCATTCGCAGCGTGCGGGCGACATCGGCACTCACCTCGGCCTCGACGACACCGGGTGCCTGGATGTAGAGCTGATAGAAGAACTGGTCCTTGTAGATCTCGCGCCAGAGATCGACCGACGACAGGGTGCTGACCGGGGTGTACGGCACGCTGAGGCCGGCGACCGCGCTCACCTTGTCCGCGTGGAGGCGGGCCGTGTTCCACGCGATCGGCGCGCCCCAGTCGTGTCCGAAGACGATCGCCGTGCCGTTGCCGAGTTCGTCGATGACCGCGGCGGCGTCCGAGCAGAGCTCGGTCAACGCGTAGGCCTCGATCGCTTCGGGCTTGGAGCTGCCGCCGTACCCGCGGACGTCCATGGCAGCGACGGTGAAGCCGCGCTCGGCGAAGTGCTCCATCTGGTGGCGCCAAGAGTACCAGAGCTCGGGCCAGCCGTGAATGCACAGGATCAGTGGTCCGTTGCCGGTGACGGCGACGCGCAGGTCGATGTCGCCGTTGCGAACGGTGACGAAGTCAGGAGTGATCATCGGGGGCCTCTCTCGCGCTGCAGGTCGGCGCGTTCGGCGCTGACCGTAGTGCACGGTCGAGCGGTGAGCCTCACGAGTCGGGAAGGGTTGCATCGACCCATCCGGGTTCGGGGTTCCACCGGGCCCACGATCGATCCCACCATGGCCCGTCGGACTCGAGTCGGTGGACGAGCGTGTCCCCGTAGGCGCGGACCCACGTCACGAGTTCGGCCGAATAGCGACCTTCGCTGACGCGGTCGTCCATCACGTCGTCGTCTTTCACGACATGGCTGCCGTCGGGGCCCACGACGATGTCCAACTCGAGGTCCTGGGTGTCGTACCCCCAGGGCGTGCGCACGAAAGCGGTCTGCAGGTTGAGGTACCAGCACACGAACTCCCGGTCCGGGCCGTCCCAGAAGTGCCAGACGGCGTGGTGCTCTCCGGGCACCTGGATCATGAGGCAGCCGTTGCCCTCCCATGCTGTTCGTCCGTGCCACGGGTGCTGGCGGTCGGGCGTCGGCCACGGTCCGTCGGGGAATCGGAAGCGAGCGCCAGGGCCGGTGTACGTCACGAGATGCTGCTCGCTGTCGTCGACCACGTGGACTGGCGTCTCGAGCCATGCGCCGCGTGCCGCCGTGCGCTCCGGCACCTCGACGGGTTGCAGCCCGAGGACCTCGCGTCGTCC
The DNA here is from genome assembly GCA_049593815.1 of Ilumatobacteraceae bacterium. Taxonomy (GTDB): domain Bacteria; phylum Actinomycetota; class Acidimicrobiia; order Acidimicrobiales; family Ilumatobacteraceae; genus Sva-07. Next base: position 1,779 of record JBAWHL010000039.1, read on the forward strand.
GATGACCTGGCCGCGATCCCACCGTTGATCGTTCATCGATGCAGTCTCGCGGAGTCCTCGATCGGGACGTGACCAGCCTTCGTCGTGCGTGAAGATCCGCCCGGTCGCTGCCCAGGACTCATCCCTGGACTCATCCCTGGACTCATCCCGACGTCTTCCCACCGCGCTGCGCACCGCACTCCCGGAACCCTGTTGCGCGCTCCGGCTCTGCCAACTCTGTGACACCCCTTCTCTACGGTTGTCGGTATGGACGTTGCCGGGGTCGTCGAGCGGGTGGGGCACATCTCGGCGGTGTGCGAGTCGGCCGATGTCGATGCCGCTGGCGTGGAGGCAGCGCTGGTCGCCGTGCGCGAGTTGTCGGGGTGGGCGGAGTCGCGGCGGTCGATGCTCGTGTCGAAGCTGGATGGGTTGTCGAGCTTCCCCGAGTCGGTGATCGCGTCGTCGTCGAAGTCGTCGTTGGGTGCGGCGAGCAGAGTGCGCGATCGAGCGACGACGTTGGCGTCGACGCCGAAGCTGGCGGATGCGCTGGCCGATGGCGCGGTGACCGCCGAGCATGTCGATGTGGTCACCCGAGGGTCTCGCCAGCTCGACGAAACGCAGCGAGCCGAGTTGTTGGGACGGGTGGAGTCGCTGGTCGATGTCGCGGTGGCAGCGACGGTGGAGCAGTTCTCGTCGCGGGTGTCGTTGGAGGTGAAGCGGATTCAGGCTGATGACGGCGTGGACCGGCTGGAGCGTCAACGCCGCAACACGCGGTTGGGGTCGTGGGTGGACGGCGACGGGATGTGGAACCTGCGAGGACGCTTCGATCCCGTGACCGCGGTGTCGATCAGCTCCAGACTCGATGCGGCGGTGGAGGCACTGTTCGCGGAGTCCGTCCCGGACGGGTGTCCGCAGGATTCGGTGGAGAAGCAGAAGTTCTTGGCGGCGCACGCGTTGGCGCGTCTCGTCGCCGGCGGTGGGACGACGACACGGCCGGGCCGTGCGGAGGTCGTCGTGGTGGTCGATGCCGATGCATCCGGAGCGTCGGGTCCGGTCGGGGAGTGGTCGATCCCCGTCGAGATCCCGGCGCGAGTGCTGGCCGAACTCGCTGGCCAGTCGGAGACCGAGGTGGTCCCGATCGTGGTTCGCAACGGCGTGGTGTTGTTCGCCCCTGGTGAGTTGCAACTCGGTCGGACGACGAGGTTGGCGAGTCGGGCACAGCGTCGGGCGTTGCGCGGGCTGTACTCAGGCTGCGCGGTTCCGGGGTGCCGGGTGGGGTTCGACCGATGTGTGATTCACCACGTGGTGTGGTGGCGCCACGGAGGGTTGACGGATCTGGACAACTTGGTGCCGGTGTGCACGGCGCACCACGGTCGTGTCCACCACGATGGATGGGTGATCGAGCTCGGTCCGAACCGGAAACTCACGCTCCGCTTGCCTGATGGAACCGTTCGGGCGACCGGGCCCCCAGGCAGACACGCCGCGTGATGG
>JBAWHL010000040.1:0-2767 GCA_049593815.1 Ilumatobacteraceae bacterium
GTCTCGTCACGATGCCGTTCGACAAGGGCGCGTACGCGGCCGGCTACCTGTTCCGCAAGCTGACGGTCGTGCACGAGAAACTGACTCCGCTGTGGGACTTCCGCACGTCGGGGACGCTCCCCGACGACATGCGTCGACCGTACGTCGTGGTGTCGAACCACGAGAGCTTCGTCGACATCCTGCTGATCTCGCACCTGCCGACGGAGATGAAGTGGATGTCGAAGACCTCCATCCTGCGCATCCCACTCGTCGGCTGGATGATGAAACTGTCCCGGGACATCCCACTCGAGCGTGGTGACGCGAAGTCGATCGTGAAAGCGCTGAAGGCCTCCCGTCAGCGGCTCGACTCGAAGGTGTCCGTGATGATCTTTCCCGAAGGCACGCGGTCGAAGTCCGGTGAGCTCGGCGAGTTCAAGACCGGCGCGTTCCGGCTGGCCATCGACGCCCAACTCCCGATCCTCCCGCTCGCCGTGTACGGCACGCGTGACGCGCTGCGCAAGCACGACTGGCGCCTCGGCAACGCGAGGGCCGAGGTACGCGTGCTCGATCCGATCAGCACCGAGGGGCTCACGAACGCCGACGTCAAGGAACTCCGTGACCGCGTGCGCGAGGTGATCGCCACCGCCCGTGACGATCTCGAACGCGAACTCGCCGGCTGACCGGCGGCACCAAGTCCCGTCATGTCGTTCCAGGCGCCGCTGCGACTCATCGCAGCAGCGCGCCCGACCGTGCCGGTCGCGCTCCTCGTCGCGATCGCCACCAGCACGGCGGTCTTCGCCGCGACACCATTCCTCCTGTCGTCGGTCGCGGAGGAGTTCGACGTCGCGATCGGGATCGCCGGCCTCATGTCGACCGCTCAGTTGGGCGGCTTCGTCATCGCCTCCTGGTTCGGCGGCCGGTTCCTGCGCCCGATCCGATCGGTGTTCGTCGTCGGTTCATTGATCGGCGTCATCGCGAACTTCGCGTCGGCGGCTGCCCCATCGTTCGAAGTGCTCTGTGCGCTCCGTTTCCTGAGTGGGCTCTCACTCGGACTCGCTGCGTGGATCGCGTGGCAGGCCGCATTCGGCGACGCGAGCAAGACGGGCCAGGTCGCCGTCATGGGCCCACTGGTCGGGATACTCGCCGCCCCCGCGGTCGCGTTGATCCTCGAATCTGCCGGGCTGCGATGGCTGTTCATCGTGTTCGCCGTGATCACGGCGCTCCCGCTGCTGTTCGTTCGTCAGATGCCGACCGTCGACCGGCTCCGACCGCATCAGACCCGCCACGCACCGACCCGCGCTGCACTGGTGATCCTCGTCGCATTGTGCACGCTCACCCTGGGCGGATCCGCCGTGTTCATCTACGCGGCGACGATCGGTACCGAACTCGACGGATTGTCGCCGGTGACCGTGTCACTGCTGTTCAGCGCGAACGCCGTGGCCGGTATCCCGTCCGCACGATGGACCGGCCCTCGTGGGCCCGCAGGTGTCTGGTTTCTCGTGACCGCAGCGTGTGCGTTGGCCATTGCCGGGTCGCGCAGCCCGCTCGTGTTCGGCGCGGCGCTGGTCATCTGGGGGTTCGTGTTCTTCATGGGCGTGCCAGCCGCGTTCTCCCTGCTCGCGTCGCGGTCGAACTTTCCCGAGGAACGTGCCGGTGACGCGCAGGCGGTGATGGCACTGGGTCGGGTGATCGGGCCGGTGTTCGGCGGCGTCATGTTCTCGGCGGGGTCGACCATGACGCTCGGCCTGGCCGCCAGCGGCGTGATGGCGGTCGGCGGGTGCCTCCTGCTCTACGTCGACCGGCAGCGGTTCGTCGTGGTCCGCCAGTTCGGCGTTCGGTCGTCAGTCGACCCGGCGCAGCACACGTAGCGACCCGGTCGCCGACGACAATTCGAATCGTCCGGACTCCATCGCAGGCTTGAAGATCTGCTCGTACGGCGGACGTCCCCCGTCAGCCGGGTCGGGGAACACGTCGTGGATGGCCAACGTGCCACCGACTGCGACGTGCGGTGTCCATCCTTCGTAGTCGAGCCGCGCCGGTAGGTCGCCGTGACCGCCGTCGATGAACAGGAACGACAACGGCGTCGTCCACGTGGCAGCCACGAGCGGCGACCGCCCGACCACGGCCACCACCGAATCCTCGAGGGCCGAGTCGTGGATGGCGGCGCGAAAGAACGGGAGCGTGTCCATCTTCCCGATGCGCTCGTCGACCACCGAGACGTCGTGGTGCTCCCAGCCCGCCTGGTTCTCCTCCGACCCGCGATGATGATCGACGGCGAACACGACCACGCCCGCCCGCTCTGCGACGTCGCCCAACCAGATGGTGGAGCGACCGCAGTACGAGCCGACTTCGAGCATCGGCGCCCCGGGCACCGCAGCAGTTGCCGCCACGGCCGCATCCCAGAGCGCGTCGCCCTCGTCGGCTGGCATGAACCCCTTGGTGTCGAGCGCCAGTTCCCGACGCTGTGGCGTCACCAGGTGTCCCAGTGGATGATCGTGTCGGGGTCGGGACGCATCGCCGGCTTGAAGTCCGTGCCGACCGTGTACGCGAGCGGTGTGAGGCATGCCTGTTGAACCTCACCGAACGGGATCCCCACGATCTCGGCGACCTCTTGTTCGCGCATCAACGACAGCGTCGTCCACGCGGTGCCCAATCCGCGGGCGCGCGCCGCCAGCATGAAACTCCACATCCCGGGCAGGATGTTGCCCATCGTCGCTGCCGCTGCCAGCGCCGGCACGTTGTCGGCGCGACCCATCGAGCAACCGAGGACGAGCGCCGGTGCCTCGCC
>JBAWHL010000041.1:0-4791 GCA_049593815.1 Ilumatobacteraceae bacterium
GATCTATCCGTGGCTGCGCGACCATGCCGACGACCCTGCGGTCGCCGACGCGATCGCCGCAACGATCGCCGAGGCCCGCCTCGCTGCGGACGCGTCGGCTGGTGACGTCGCGGCCGTCATGTTGCAGTGGATGGACGACGACGTGAAGGCGACCCCGTTGAAGACCGTGCAAGGACAGATCTGGGCGGCCGGATTCGCCGACGGCGAGCTGGAGCCACACTTCTTCGACGACGTCGAACCGGCGATGCGCTCCTGGCGTGATGCCGGGCTCGGCCTCGCGGTGTTCTCGTCGGGCTCCGTCGAGGTCCAACGCCCGTGGTTCGCTCGGGGCCTTCCCGACGTCGCGGCAGGCATCGACGCCCACTTCGACACGGTCAACGCCGGCAACAAGCGCGTGGCGGCCTCGTACGAGACCATCGCTGCCGACCTCGGCCCGCGCTGGTCGAGCACCCCCGCGCAGCTCGTCTTCCTCTCCGACGTGCCCGCCGAGCTCGACGCCGCCGCTGCCGCCGGATGGCAGACGATCGGCGTTCGCCGAGCCGGTGAACCCAACGGCGCCGTCGACTTCGGCGCCCACCGAGTCGTCGATTCGTTCGCCGCCCTGGATCTCGAACCAACGCTGGAGCACTCCCCATGACCACCGTGACCGCCGATCTCGCCCGAGCAGCAGGCGGTCGACTGGCTGCGGCCTCGGCCCGACTCGCGGCCAACGGATGGATGCGCGGGACGTCGGGCAACCTGTCCGAGGTCCTCGAGCAGACTCCGCTCGCGTTGGCGGTCACGTCGAGCGGCGTCGACAAGGGCGACCTCGACCCCGCCGATGTCGTCGTGGTGGACGAGCGCGGCGAGGTGCTCGCCGTCGACGGACTCGAAGCACGCACACCGTCGGCCGAGGCCGGTCTGCACGCCCGCATCGCAGCCGTCACCGGCGCGGGAGCCGTCGTTCACGTCCACGCCCTCAGTGCGGTCGTCGCCGCCGATCGGTGGCCCGCCGGCGTGGCGCTGCGCGATGTCGAGATGCTCAAGGGCATCGGCCGTGACGCACACGACGATCTCGTGACCGTGCCGGTCGTCGCCAACAGCCAGGACATGGTCGAGCTCGGCGACCGATTCGTCGACGTCCGCGACCCCGCCGTGCCGGCGATCATCGTCGCCGATCACGGCATGTACGTGTGGGGCGACGACCTCACGCAGGCTCGCCACTACACCGAGTCGCTCGAATGGCTGCTCGCACACGCCATCGCGACCAACCAGAGGGAGACATCATGACGCTGCTCGTCACATGGGCCACTTCGGCACCCGACGTACCCACGTCGACCACCACCGACGCCGCCGAGATCGCCAGCCGTCTGGGGGCGGTCGGCGTGGACTTCGATCGCTGGGAGGCGACGCGAGAGATCTCGCCCGGCGCCTCGTCCGAGGAGGTGCTCGACGCCTACCGCGACGAGGTCGACCGCCTCGTCGAGACCCACGCATTCACGGTGGTGGACGTCGCCCAGATCCAACCGTCGGAGGACCCCGATTGGCCGGCGACCGCCGCCGGTGCGCGTGCGAAGTTCCTCGAGGAGCACACCCACGCAGAAGACGAGGTGCGGTTCTTCATCCGCGGTGCCGGCGTGTTCTACCTCCACATCGGTGACGAGGTGCTGGCCGTGCGCTGCGAAGCGGGCGACCTGCTGTCGGTGCCCGCACTCACCACGCACTGGTTCGACATGGGCACCGCGCCCGACTTCGCCGCGATCAGGTTCTTCCAAAACGACGACGGTTGGGTCGGCAGCTTCACCGGTGACCCCATCGCCGGCAACTTCGCCGACTTCGACACGCTGTCCACCTGGACCTGAACGACGCGCCCCATGGTCTCGTTCATGGAGCGCAAGCGGGAGGAACTCCGCGCCCGTGGCGTCGACCCGGCTCGGCTGCCACCCGGCCAGTACGTGACCGACCGCTTCCCGGTGCTCCATCTCGGACCTGTCCCGGTGATGGAGACGCCCGACGGACTCGCCGAGTGGCGACTCGACATCGGCGGCGATGCCGTCGAACACCCTCGGATGTTCACCTGGGAGCAGTTCCTCGCGCTGCCGGCGACCGACGTCACCGTCGACATCCACTGCGTCACGAAGTGGTCGAAGTTCGACGTCCACTGGCGCGGCGTCGCCCTCGACGACGTACTCGCGGGTGCGGGCGTGACCGATGGCGCCGCGACGCTGCTGGCATGTGGCGAACACGACTACTCCGCCAACCTGTCGTGGACGGAGATCCGAGCCAACACGTGTCTGCTCGCCTACGAGGTCAACGGATCGCCGCTCGAACCCGAGCACGGCTTCCCCCTCCGACTGGTCGTGCCTCACCTCTACTTCTGGAAGTCGGTCAAGTGGCTGCGTCGCCTCGAGCTCTGGCGCGACCCTGACGTCCTCGGCTTCTGGGAACGCAACGGATACCACGAGCACGGCGACCCCTTCCGAGAACAGCGGTACTGGGGCGACGACGCGTGACCGAACTGACTCGACCGGTCGTCGCGCTGCTGGCCTCGACGTTCGACGCGCCGCCGGAGTCGATGGTGGCCGACATCGTCAAGCTGCGCGAGTCGCTCGTCGTCGCGCTGCGTCGATGCCTCGATGCGCCGACGGCCACGTGGGAACAGCTCGTGGAGCGCGGAACCGTCGTGGGCGAATGGGACGACTGGCGCGTGGCCAGCCTGTCGGCCGCGTCGAACCCCGACGAGGACCCCGAGCCCGAAGTGACGCGCGAGGCGCTGGCGACGCTCACCAGTGAATTGATCGGTCGGCGCGACGTGCTGTCTGGGCCGTGGGAGGGCGCCGATCGGCAGGACACCGTCGACACTCCGCAGTGGCAGGCAGGGCGTGTCCGTCGTGAGTTGGTGTTCGCGATCGAGCACGCGATGGTGTGCGCGGACGGGCTCGACGCTGCCGGTCTCGAGGCCGCCGCAGCCCGCATCGAGTCCAACGATCCCGACGATCGGATCCATCCCGGACTCGCCGAGAGCCTGCGTCGATGCGCGTCGGACGCGGTCGCCGACGGTGTGCTCTCCGGCGCGACGTGTGACGCGCTGCGGCGGTCGCTCGCCGGCACGCCGTTCGCCGCGTCGGTCGATCGGATCGCCCGCTTGCGATAGCGCGTCACACCGGCAAGAATGCGCCATCCAATCCACGGCGCGGCGTGCGCCCTGTTCCCCAGTGTGAGGGTTCGAAATGTTGATGCGTCTCGTCGGCGCCGGTCTCGCGACCGGTGTGTTGATGGTGGGTGCCGTGATCCCCTCCGCGGTCGTGCAGGGGTCCTCCGATGACGGCGACACCGTCACGTTGACCATCGGTCTCCTGCAGGACTTGTCGTCGCCGAACGTCACCGTCGGCTACCTGGTCCCCGACTTCGAGTTGTGGAACCTGCAGTACGCGTCGGTGACCGACAAGGCCGCCTCCGACTTCGAGGTGATTCCGGGTCTCGCCGAGTCCTGGGAGGAGTCCAACGATGGACTCACCTACACGTACACGCTGCGCGAGGGTCTCGAGTTCTCCGACGGTGAACCGTTGACCGCGGAGGATGTGGTCTACACGATCAACCGAGCACGGGACGAGGAGTGGGCGAACCACTACTCGACCGTCGCCAATCTCGACGCGGTCGTGATCGACGAGCGCACCGTGGAGGTCACCACCGCCGAACCCGACCCCCGCCTGCCGGCGCTCGACGTCTACGTCGTCCCCAAGCACATCTACGAAGACATCTCCGCCGACGACCTCGTGTCGTACGACGGCATGGACGGTGTCGCGTCCGGCCAGTACTCGCTGTCGTCGTGGCGTTCCGGCCAGGACTGGACGATGGTCGAGAATCCGGGTTGGTACGGCGACGACAACGGCATCGACCGGATCGTGTTCCGAGTGTTCACCAACGGTGACGCGATGGTCGCGGCACTGCAGGCCGGAGAGATCGACGCGGCCCACGAGATTCCTCGTTCGGCGCTCGAACGACTGCAGGGCGACGACGACATCGAGACCGTGTCCGGTGAGCAGGGCACGTTCACCGAACTCGCCATGAACGGTGGTGCCGGCGGGATCGGTGACGGCCACCCTGCGCTGCAGGATCTCGTCGTGCGTCAAGCGATCGCTCACGCGATCGACCGTGACGTCCTCCACGAGCGTGTCGCGCTCGGCACCGGGTCTCCCGGCACGGTGATGGTCGCCTCGGCGAATCCGGAGTGGACCCCCGAGCTCTCCGACGACGAGGCCTTCGGGTTCGATCCGGATCTGGCCAATTCGATGCTCGACGATGCGGGCTATGCCGACACCGACGGTGACGGTGTGCGCGAGATGCCCGACGGCAGCGACCCGTTGAACTTCAGGTACATCGAGCGTTCCGAGTCGGACCCGGCTCCGGCGATCCGTGAGTTCGTCACCCAGTGGCTGTCCGACATCGGCATCGGCACGACGGTCCAGGTGATGGACGACGACCAGCTGTACGAGGCCAGCATCACCGGTGAGTACGACCTGTTCGTGTGGGCATGGACGCCGTTCGTCGACCCCGACCCGCAGCTGTCCTACTTCACCTGCGACCAGCTCACCACCGACGCGGATGATCCTGGGAACAACGACGCCAACTGGTGCGACCCGCACTACGACGAGCTCTACGAGCAGCAGCGCGTCGAGCTCGACCACGACAAGCGCGTCGAGATCGTCCACGAGATGATCGAGTTCTTCCACGCGAACGGCACCTACGTGGTCCTGCTCCAAGACGCCGACCCGCAGGCCTACCGCACCGACCGGTTCGAGGGTTGGGAGC
>JBAWHL010000042.1:0-11690 GCA_049593815.1 Ilumatobacteraceae bacterium
CTTCAACGCTGACCGCTGGGACTTGTACGTGCCGAGCTGTTTCGGTTTGTGCTTGCCCGTGCCGGTGTCGACTCCATCGACACGCACGACCCACTTGTCGCGCTGCTTGCGGACGATCGGAGAACCCGTTGGCTTCCAGGCCATGACCTACTCCCTCGGTGAAAACCGATCCGAAGTCTGATACATCGCTGATACATGGGCACTTCGGCCGGCCGAGGCCGAGTGTGTCACTCCTGGTAGATGTGGTCGGGGTGGGGAGATTCGAACTCCCGGCCTCCTGCTCCCAAAGCAGGCGCGCTAACCAAGCTGCGCTACACCCCGCGGTGCAGCGGCTCATGCTACTGAGAGTCCAGCGCGGTGCGACGGTGACGTCGGGCGTCTACAACGCGATGGGTCCGACCATCGAGGGCGGCGGAACCGACCACTGTCGGGATCCGGTCGAGAGACCCACCGCGTCGAACGCCTCCGCCAAGTGATCCACGTGCAGACGTCGTCGCCGATCGGTTCCATCAAGATTGGTCATCACCGCGACGACATCGAGATAGGCCACTCGGAACAACGCGTCGTGACCGCGGTCGGCGCCTGCCAGCGCATGCGCCAACTCGTGCGCCGCCGTCGCCATGGTGAGCTGATCACGCGCAAGCCGGATCACCGCCGTCCCCGAGCGCTGCCCGACCTCGCATCGAGTGCTCGACGATCGAGCATCCGAACGCGCCGCACGCACGACCACGGGCGGCCCGGGCCACCACTCCCCCGCCAACACTGCCTCCATGCGACGTTCGATCACGTCGAACGTCAGCAGCATCTCCAGGTCGGTGCCGTCGAAGGCCGCCAGTTCCGCGGCGTAGACGGCAGATCGATCGCTGTCCACCAGATCAGCCCCGCCCGAGTGCTCGGCGACCTGCGAGCCGGACGCGGCCGACGTCGGCCCGATCGGCCGCAGCCGTGCCGGCCCGCCATCCGCTCTCGAGTGCCGCACCGGGCATCCGAGCGGTACGGGTGCGACCGAACGACCGCTCGGCGAACTCGTCGATGCGTTCGGACCGGTCCCGGAGGGCGAGTCCGAGCTCGGCTGTCGCTGCGCTGGACGCCCCGCTCGATTCGACGCTCGCGCGTGTCGCAGCGAGCAGTTCGCCCATGCGATCCGCGTACCCGAAGAGGAACGCTCGACGGAAGCGCTGCGTCGCCGCGGGTGTCGACCGCTTGATCTCGGCCATCTGGGCGGCGGCCTGCCCGTGCAGGGAGTGGTAGATCAGCTCGACCGCGTCGAGGTCCGACGTGAATCCTGCGACGTACGCCACCATCCCCTCGGGTCCCGGCCCGAACACCACACGCGCGTCGTGGCTCGACGCCACGGCCATCAACAACGCCAGCCGAGCGCGCACGTAGGCACCTCGCCCGAGGGTCAGATTGCGAATCGCGAGTTCGTCACCGGCGCCGAACGTCGCGAGACGGTTCGGATCGATGCGATGCAGCGCGATCAGCTCAGCGGCCTTGCGGGAGAACGCATCCGCCTCGTGCGGGTTCGAGGTGGCCTCCGCCTTGTCCATCAGCTTGCGTACCCGGGCCAGCAGGCTCTCGTCGGCCGGATCGGATCGCCCGTGACGCGATTCCGTCACTGGTCAAGCCAGAATAAGGTTTGGGGTCGGCATCGATTGGTCAGCGTAGGGGAATGGGAGCGACACCACTGATGGCACCAACCGATCACACCGACAACGTCGACGGACGCAGGCTGCGCCGTTCGCGCAACCGGGCAGCGGTCGTCGAGGCGATGGTCGCGCTGATCAACGAGGGCAACTTCTCCCCATCGGCACCCGACATCGCCGAGCGCGCTGGCGTCTCCCATCGATCGATCTTCCGCTACTTCGACGATCTCGACGACCTGTCACGGACCAGCATCGAGCACGCCTTCATCCAAGCCGAGCGAGTGGGCCGACTCGAAGATGTCGGCACGGGGACGCTGGCCGAACGGATCGAGTCGCTCGTGGATGCCCGACTCCAGCTGTTCGCATACATCGACGCCCCGATGCAGGTGGCGCGCATGAAGGCGCCGACCGTCCCGACCATCGACGCGACCATCGGCCTGATCGCACGCGGCGGGCGAGTGCAGATTGCACGCCACTTCGCTCCCGAGCTCGACGGCCGCTGCGGCGACGAGGCCGAACTCCTCACCGACGCCATCCTCGTGGCCACGAGCTACGACGCGTACACGATTCACCGCCGGTTGCTGGAGAGCTCACAGGAGCGCACCCGAGCCGCATTCGTCGCTGCACTGACAGCGCTGTTGCGAACCTGACGAACGCGGACGATCCCGCTAGAGTGTCGGCTCCTGCGGGTGTAGTTCAACGGCTAGAACCACAGTTTTCCAAACTGTCGATCGGGGTTCGATTCCCCGCACCCGCTCCATGTCGCCTGAATCGGCGACCGCCGTTTCGGCGGTGCCGATCGACCTGACCTCAGCCGACGGCGAGCAGATCGACGACGAAGACGAGCGTCTCGTTCGGTGCGATCACGCCACCGGCACCGGCTGCGCCGTAGCCCATCTGCGGCGGAATCGTCAGCTGGCGACGGCCACCGACCTTCATCCCCTGGACGCCGTCGTCCCAACCCTGGATGACCTGGCGCTGCCCGAGCCCGAACGAGAACGGCTCCATCCGGTCCCACGAGGCGTCGAACTGCTCGCCGGTCGACCACGACACACCGACGTAGTGCACGGTGACGCTCTTGCCCGCGACGGCCTCGTCGCCGTCCCCGACGGTGTGGTCGTCGATGACGAGTTCGGTCGGGGGTGCTTCCTGAGGAATGGTGACGTCTGGCTTGCGCATGATGACGGAGGCTACCGCCGCCGAACCGCACGGTTCACCAGGTGCTGCGGGTGACAGACTGCGGGTATGCCAGGTGCTTTCCTCCACCCATTTGCCAAGCCGACCCGCGAGAAGTTCATCACCGTCGCTCGTGGAGCCGGTGCGCTGCTCTGGGACGCCGACGGTCACGAGATGGTCGACGCCATGGCCAGCCTCTGGTACTGCCAGGTCGGACACGGCCGTACCGAGATGGCCGACGCGATCGGCCAGCAGATCGGCACGCTTGCCGCATACTCCTGTTTCGACCCGTTCACGAACGCTCCCGCCGATGCCCTCGCCGAGCGGATCGCAGACCTGACGCCGATGACCGACGCCCGGGTGTTCTTCACCGGTTCGGGTTCGGAAGCGGTCGACTCCGCAATGAAGCTCGCCCGTCTGGCCCACGTGCGCGCCGGGCATCCCGAGCGGCGACTGATCATCTCGCGCGAACGCGGGTATCACGGAACGAACTACGGCGGCACCAGCGCGCAGGGCATCGCCCCCAACAAGGAGGGCTACGGCGAGTTGCTGTCCGACGTCGTGCAGGTTCCGAGCGACGACATCGAAGCGCTCTCGGTGCTGATGTCCGAGCGGTCCGACGAGATCGCCGCCGTGATCACCGAACCGATTCAGGGCGCGGCGGGCGTCTACCCGCCTGGTGAGGGCTACCTCGCCGAAGCGCGCCGGCTGTGCGACCTGCACGGCGCCTTCTTGATCTTCGACGAGGTCATCACCGGATTCGGTCGCCTCGGCACCTGGTTCGCAGCAGACAACTACGGGGTCACGCCCGACCTCACCACGTTCGCCAAGGGCGTCACGTCGGGATACCAACCACTCGGTGGTGTGATCCTCGGGCGCAGCGTCGTCGACCCACTGGAAGCGGACCCCGACTTCATCCTGCGCCACGGCTACACCTACTCGGGACACCCTGCAGCGTGTGCGGCGGCGCTGGTGAACATCGACATCATCGAACGGGAAGGACTCCTGGGCGAGGTGACCCGGATGGGAGCACGACTCGAAGCCGGGCTCCGGGCCCTCGAGACCGACGGGGCCATCGATCATCTGCGTGGCGAGGTCGCCATCTTCGGTGCCGCCCTGCACGGCAATCAGAACGCCATGGCGGTTCGCGACCGGATGCTCGAGCTGGGCGTCATCACGCGTGCGATCGGCGCAGAGACACTCACCTTCTGTCCCCCGTTCGTGACCACCGACGAGCAGGTCGACCGCATCGTCGACGTCACCGCTGCGGCGCTGGCAGAGACCAGCCAGCGTTGAGCATCCGCCGAGTGTCGGCTGACGACCGCCACCCTGCGAACATGGCGTCGTGACCGACACCGCGGGCCCGCCGCTGCTCTACAACCCGTTCGACCCGGAGTTCCGTTCCGACCCCTATCCGTTCTACGACGTGATGCGTCGTGACGCCCCTGCGTTGGAGACGCCGTTGGGGCTCACCGTGTTGACCCGCTACACGGACGTGTCACACGCGCTGCGGAGCAACGACTTCAGCCGCGACATCGACGCCAATGCGACTCCGACCGACGATGCGCTCAGCGAACTGCGCCGGACGCGCAAGCCGCGAGTCGCCAAGTCGATCCTCAACCTCGACGCACCGGACCACACCCGACTGCGCCGCCTCGTCAGCAAGGCATTCACCCCGTCGGCGATCGAGGCGCTTCGATCCAGTGTTGAGCGGCAGGTCGACGACGTCCTCGATCGCGCCCACGATCGGGGCTCGATGGAACTCGTCGAGGAGCTCGCGTTCCCGGTGCCCTTCCAAGTGATCTCCGACCTGTTGGCGATCCCAGCCGAACGTGCCGACGAGATGCGCGAGTGGAGCCAGTCCCTGACGGCGGCGCTCGAACCGACCGCGAACGTCGAGACCATCGAAGCCTCCGACGCGGCGATCGAGAAGCTCGCCCCCTACCTCACCACGGTCATCGACGCCCGACGCAAGGATCTCGGCGACGACGTCCTGTCGGCGTTGATCGTCGCCGAGGAATCGGGCGACCGCATGAGCACCGACGAACTGCTCGCGTTCGTCGTCCTGCTCTACGTGGCCGGCCACGAGACGACGGTCAATCTGATCGGCAACGGGATGCTCGCTCTCCTCCGCAATCCGGCCGAACTCGAGCGGTGGCGCAACGACCCGACGCTCGACACGAACGCGATCGACGAACTGCTCCGATTCGACGGTCCCGTCCAGCACACCGTCCGCGTGGCGATGACCCCGATGACCTTCGGAGAGGACGAACAGCGCGTCGACGTCCAACCGGGATCGACCGTGCTCTGTGTGCTCGGCGCCGCGAATCACGATCCGTCGATGTTCGACGACCCGCACGCCCTGCGCCTCGATCGGGCCAACGCCAATCGCCACCTGGCGTTCGCCGCCGGCGCCCACTACTGCCTCGGAGCATCGCTCGCACGGCTCGAGGCGACGGTCGTGCTCGGGCGACTGATCCGCCGATTCGACGAGATCGAGCTCGTCGGCGAGCCGACGTTCCGCGACCGTCTCACGATCCGCGGCGTCGACCACATGCGCCTCGCCTTCCGCTGAGGCCGACGGCGACACAGACCGCCTCCGGGACGGGCCACCATGCCGATCGGCCGTTAGTGTCGACGTCGTGCCCGGACTGCCTCGTTGGACTCATCTCGCGCTCTCGGTTCACGACATCGATGCGATGATCGAGTGGTACACGACACACACCGCGCTCGAACTGCTCGATCGACGCGAGGACGATGACGGGTTCGGTGCCTGGCTCGGCCACGCCGACTCTCCGGATGCTCCGTTCATCCTGGTGCTCGCCCAGTTCCTCGAGGGGCACGAGCCGCCGTCGGGCGCCACACCATCGCCCATCGGGCCGTTCTCGCACCTGGGCTTCGAGCTGGCCGAACGCGCCGACGTCGACGCGATGGCCGCCACTGCCGAGGCCGGCGGCTGGCTGGTGGCGCCTGCGGTCGATCTGCCGGCGCCGATCGGGTATGTGTGCATGGTCAGCGATCCCGATGGCAACACCATCGAGTTCTCTCACAACCAGGGCGTGTACGACTTCGCCCAGCGCAACTTCCGCCGTCCCGACTGATAACCCCCAGCGCTCAGGGCGCTCGTGCTGGCCGAGACGCCGTCAGGCCTCGTCGAGGAGTTGCATCAGACTGCTGGTGTCCCACCGCTCGCCACCGCGTGCCACGACCTGCTTGTACAGCTGGTCGACGAGGGAGGTGACCGGCAGCCGGGCACCGTTGCGGTCTGCCTCGTCGAGCACGATGCCGAGGTCCTTGCGCATCCATTCCACAGCGAACCCGAACTCGTACTCACCGCGCGCCATGGTGCGGGCACGATTGTCCATCTGCCAGCTCTGCGCCGCACCCTTGCCGATGACGTCGACGACCTGATCGACGTCGAGCCCGGCGAGCTTGGCGAAGTTCACACCCTCCGCGAGCCCCTGGAGGAGCCCGGCGATGCAGATCTGGTTGACCATCTTGGTGAGCTGACCCGAGCCGGCGGGACCGAGGAGCACGCACGACTTGGCATACGCGTCGATGATCGGAGCGACCCGTTCGAACACCTCGGTGTCGTCGCATCCGCACATCACCGTGAGTTGCCCGTTCTCCGCGCCGGCCTGGCCGCCCGACACCGGCGCATCGACGAACCCGACACCGGCCTCGAGGCATGCCGCAGCGAGCTCACGCGCGACGCCCGCCGACGCGGTCGTGTGGTCGACGAGCACGGACCCCGGTGTCATCGCGGCGAGGGCACCGGACGGGCCGAGGACGACCTCTCGGACGTCATCGTCGTTGCCGACGCACAGGGCCACGATGTCGGCATCGACCGCGGCCTCCGCTGGCGTTGGGGCGGCCTGGTTGCCATTGAGCGCCACCCACGCGAGCGCCTTGGACGCCGTGCGGTTGTAGACCACCACCTCGTTGCCGGCCTTCGCCAGGTGTCGTGCCATCGGGGCACCCATCACGCCGAGTCCGAGAAATGCGATCCTTGCCATCACCCCGATTGTGGCACGCCCACCCGCCCCCGAACCCCGACTTCACCCGCCCCACCCCGAAATGGTCGCCGTTCGTGGCGCTCAGCGCACGAATCGGCACATTTTTCGGATCGCGGGTGGGGGAAGTCGGGCGTGCGAGACTTTCGGGGTGAGGAATGACGAGGCGATGCCGTGGGCGGTGACGACGTGGAACGTGCACGGTTCGGCACGACCCGACATCGACGCGCTGGCGGCCGCCATCCGCGTCGAGGCACCGGATGTTCTCGTCGTCCAGGAGATCCGCAAGTCCCAAGCGGCGGCGCTCGCGTCCGCGCTCACGATGCGGTATTCGTGGGCGCTCAAACATCGTCCGTACACGATCGCGATGTGGTGGCGGTCCGAGGGCATGGCGATCTTCTCGCCACACGCGCTCGACGCCGCTGGCCACACCGAGATCTCCGACGGTCAACCGATGCGGAGTTGGCGACGGCGCCTCGCCCAGTGGGCGCTGATCGGCCGGTCCGACGGCGCAACCGTGCGGATCTACAACCTGCACCTCTCGCCGCACGAGGACGGCGCGGCCCGGCGGTCCGAGGCGGTCCGTGTCAGCGAACTCGTCGCCGAGCACGGCGAGGAACCCGGAGCGATCGTCGCGGGCGACCTGAACGATGCCGAGGACGCCACGATCGTCTACGCCCTGCCGGGCATCGAGCACATCGCACCGAACTTCACCAACCCGTCGCAGGCCCCATCCCAGGTGCTCGACCACGTCCTGTTGCCGATCGACGCGAGCGACGTCTCCGTGACGGTCCCCGCGGGCGGCGCTGACTGGGCGACCATGTCCGACCACCTTCCGGTGACGGTCCGCTTCCGCCTCCCCAGCGTTACATCAGGGGTCAGACCCCTTTTGTAACGCCCTGTGCAACGCGGTCACGTTCGGGGTCAGACCCCGGACGCGATGGTCACTTCTTCTTCTTGGGCTCCGCTGGCGGCGCCTTGAGGACACCCTTGGCGAGCGCGTCGTCGAGGTAGTCCTCGGCCTGCTCGGCGGACACCTTCAGCGCCGGAGAGATCTCCGAGATCAAGTTGACGCGGGCACGCTCGTACATCGTGCGCTCGGCTGCGGACAGCGATGCGTCACGGTTGCGGGCGGCCAGGTTCCTGACCACTTCGGCGACCTGATACACGTCGCCGCTCTTGAGCTTCTCCTGGTGGTTCTTGAACCGGCGGCTCCAGTTGGAGGGCACGCGCGGGTCCGGCTTGGCGAGCACTGCCACCAAGTCCTCGAGCTCGTCGGCCGACACCGGGGGGCGAACGCCGACATCGTCGGTGCTCGAGATCGGCACCTTGAGGGTCATCTCGTTGATGACCGTCTTCAAGATGAGGTACTCCTGCTTCTCACCGAAGAACTCCATCTTCTTGGTCCCCTGCACAACGCACGCGCCGTGCTGGGGGTAGATGACGGTTTCGCCCTTCTTGAACTTCACGCAGTACCTCGCCTGGTCGGGGGTGGGGCCGCAGGTGGCACGCGGCAGGTCTCCAGGCTACCGGCGACGGCCGTGATTCGAACCGGCCATCGTCCTTCGCCCAGCCCGAAATGGTGCACGAACGAGACGCTGAGCGTCACGTCCCAGGGATTTTTCGGGGTGGTCCGCGCCCTCGGCACGATTCGAACGTGCGCGCTACGGATTAGAAGGCCGTTGCTCTATCCAACTGAGCTACGAGGGCTTTGCCCGTCAAGCTACCGCTTGACGAGCTCGGCTCGGAGGAGGTCGAGGGCCGTGATGACGGAGAACTGGCGCATCTGGTCACGCTGGCGCTGCAACTGCAACCGGCGGACGATGTCGAATCCCGGGCCGACCATGCCCACGAAGAGCGTGCCGACGGGTTGGCCGTCCTGCTCGGCGGGGCCCGCCACACCAGTGAAGGACAACCCGATGTCGGCACCGAGCCGGTCTCGGACACCGTGGGCCATCTCACGGGCAGCCGATTCGCTCACCACCGGGCCGTCGCTCACCCCGAGCAGCTGCTGCTTGACCTCGGTGGCGTAGCTGACGATCGCGCCTCGGAACACATCGCTCGACCCCGGGATGCCCGTGAGGCGCGCCCCGACCAGTCCCCCGGTGACCGATTCGGCTGTTGCCAACGTGAGGCCCTGCTGGCGGCACAGGTGGAGGACGACCGACTCCATCGTGTCGTCGTCGGTGCCGAACACGAGCCTGCCGAGTTCCGTGCGGATGACCTGCTCCCACTCGTCGAGCTGAACCGAGCACTCCTCGATCGTCGCCGCCTTCGCCGTCAGCCGGATCTTCAGGCCCTCCCACCCGCTCGCCAGGAAGGCCAACGTCGGCGTGTCGGGCCCTTCGAGTTGCTCGATCACATGGTCGAGTCGCTCGTTGAGGCCGCTCTCGCTCTCGCCCCAGGTCCGCAACACCCGGCTGGCGATGACCGAGGCGCTGCCGCTGCGACGACGCAGGTCGGGCAGGATCGCCCGCTGCATCATGTCGTACATCTCGTGCGGCACGCCCGGCACGGCGTACACGACCTTCTCGACACCGTCGACCATGACCGGACAGATCAGACCGGGCGCGGTGCCGCGGGTCTGGGGAATGATCGACGCACCGACGGGCACCATCGCCTGGCGAAGATTGTTCTCCGACATCGTGCGACCGCGGGACTCGAACAGCTTGCGG
This sequence comes from Ilumatobacteraceae bacterium, assembly GCA_049593815.1. Lineage (GTDB taxonomy): Bacteria > Actinomycetota > Acidimicrobiia > Acidimicrobiales > Ilumatobacteraceae > Sva-07. The sequence goes on from JBAWHL010000042.1 coordinate 9,511, forward strand.
ATCACATCGCCGACCGACTCGTCCAGCACCAACTCCACGCCCATCACCGCGGCGATCGCATCGCGCGTGAGGTCGTCATGGGTCGGGCCGAGCCCACCGCACATGATGACGGCGTCGGCGGACTCCAGCAGCCGGCGCAGCTGCACCTCGATGCGGCCGATGTTGTCGCCGACCTTGACCTGGACGAGGGAATCGATGCCGTTCGCGGCCAGTTCGCCTCCCATCCACGCCGAGTTCGAGTCGATGATCTGGCCGAGGAGCAGCTCCGTGCCGACCGCGAGCACATCGCAGCGAAGCGCCATTCAGCCCACCTGGTCGACGGTCGCTGGCGCACCCACCTCGGCCAACTGCCGAGCCTTCACCAGATACTGAGCACCGCTGTACAGCGCGAGGACCACGGCGATCCACAGCAGTCCGTTCCACAACCACGTCGCGTCGACCGCCGTCGGCGGGAAGATCGCGAAGGCCACGGCGAGCTGCTGGAAGAACGTCTTGTACTTCGCCAGCTTCGAGGCCGGCACGCTGATCCCCTTGCCGCCGACGAGCACCCGATAGACGCTGATGATGAACTCGCGGGCGGCGATGATGATCACCGGCACGACCCAGAAGACACCCGTGCTGACCAGGGTGAACATGGCACCGAGCACCAGCACCTTGTCCGCGAGCGGGTCGAGGAACGCTCCGGCCGAGGTGGTGCCGTGACGCCGTGCGATGTAGCCGTCGATCCCGTCGCTCGAGCACAGCACGAACCAGAGCACGAACGCGATCCAGGAACCCTGATCGTCGCTCGGGATCGCCCAGAACATGAGCGGGGAGAGCAGCAGACGCCCGACAGTGATCGCATTCGCCCAGGTGGCGAGCTTGTCGGGCTCGACCATCAGTCGTCGTCCTCGAGCGAGCTGGTGTCCACCCCGCTGCCGACCAGATCCGGACCGAGCGCGTCGACGATCTCGATCGAGGCGAACTCCCCAGCCGGCAGCGTCGGGTCGACGTGCACGATGCCGTCGATCTCAGGCGCCTCACGATGGCTGCGGCCGACACCCGGCGTGTCGACGAGCACCGACATGGTCGAGCCGATGAGCGCGTCGCGCCGCGTCGCGGTGATGTCGTCCTGCAGTTCACGCAGCTCACCGAGACGTTCGTTCATCAGCCCCGGGTCGACCGCCCCGTCGAGGTCTGCGGCATACGTTCCGTCTTCGCGGCTGTAGGAGAAGAACCCGCACCAGTCGAGCTGGGCCTCTTCGACGAAGTGCAGCAGCTGATCGTGGTCGGCTTCGGTCTCGCCCGGATATCCGACGATGAAGTTGCTGCGGAACGCCGCCTCGGGCTCGCGCTCACGGATGTCAGCAATGCGATCGAGGAACCGCTGCCCGTCGCCCCAGCGACGCATCCGCCGCAGCAGCGGCTTGCTGACGTGCTGCAGCGACAGGTCGAAGTACGGCACCCCGGAGTCGCAGATGACATCGATCAACGCATCGCTCAGGTCGCTCGGGTACAGGTAGAGCAGGCGGACACGGTCGGTCGCATCGGCGACCGCCTTCACGAGCGGCACGATCGAGCCGGCTCCCATCTCGCCCGGTCGATCCTTGCCGTACGAGGCGAGGTCCTGGGCGACGAGCACGATCTCGCGTGCTTCGAGCTGTTCGACCTCGGCGAGGATCGAATCGACATCGCGGCTGCGCTGCGGGCCGCGGAAGCTCGGGATGGCGCAGAAGCCGCACGAGCGGTCGCAGCCCTCGGCGATCTTGACGTACGCCCACGGCACCGCCGACTTGGGTCGAGGGAGGTTCAACAGGTCGAACTCGGGCAGCGCGGTCGTGCTGACCGGAATCAGCTTGCGACCCGCAGGGGCAGGCGCCTCGGTCGTGAAGCCCTTGCCGAACCCGGCGACCTGATCGACCTCGGGCAGTTCGGCGGCGAGCTCGTCGCCGTAGCGCTCGGCCATGCAGCCGGTGACAACGAGGCGCGAGCCCTCCTGGCGCTGTTCGTCGAGCGCGAGGATCGTGTCGATCGACTCGCGACGCGCCTCGTCGATGAACGCGCAGGTGTTGACGACGACCAGATCGGCGAGCGCCGCGTCATCGGTCGATTCCATTCCGTCGGCGACGAGCGCGCCGATCAACTTGTCGGAATCGACGTCGTTCTTCGGGCAGCCGAGCGTCTCGATGTAGAACCGCTGG
>JBAWHL010000043.1:0-4600 GCA_049593815.1 Ilumatobacteraceae bacterium
CCCCCATGACGCCATTCCACCACACGGCCCTGCCGGTACGGTCGCGACCGTGCGCAGCCGAACCGACATCGTCCGTGACTATCTGGCGGCGTTCGCGCTCGGCGACCCGGCGACGATCGCCGGGTTCGTGAGCCCCTCGTTCCACAACGAACACCTGAGCGCGCTGGGTTCGGGATGCGCCGGCCGCGAGGAGTACGCGCGACGCCTGCCGACGTTTCTCGCCGACTTCGTCGGTGTCCGCTACACGGTCGTCGAGATCGGTGAGGTCGCCGATTCGTGCGACGTGGTGGTGCGGTACCGCATGGAAGCGGAGTACGGCGGCACCCCGATCGACATCGCTGGGATGATGTGGTTCACGGTCACCGACGGCCTCATCGATCGACGCACGGATCTGTGGGACTCGCTGTCGTTTCTCCGTCAGACCGGACCGTCCGCTGGGTGAAGCGGGACCGCCGTCAGGAACGGAGAATTCACTCGAAACTCGATGATCGGATCGACGCGGCCCCCGATCCTGGGGCAGGCTGGTGACATGGCAGAACGACCGATCCCCACCGACGAGGAGCTGCGCGAGAAGCTGAGCCCGCTGCAGTACGAAGTGACCCAGAAGGCAGCGACCGAGCGCGCCTTCAGCGGTGTGTACTGGGACACCACCGACGAGGGCACCTATCACTGCGTGGTGTGCGACGAACCGCTGTTCACCTCCGACACCAAGTACGACGCGGGCTGTGGTTGGCCCAGCTTCACCGAAGCGATCGACTCGACGAAGATCGACAACCGTGAGGATCGATCTCACGGCATGGTCCGCGTCGAGACGGTCTGCAGCAACTGCGGCGCCCACCTCGGCCACGTCTTCCCCGACGGGCCCGGCCCCACGGGCGACCGCTTCTGCATGAACTCGGCGTCGCTCGACCTCAAACCCGCTGACGCGGACGACCAGTAGTCGCAGTGGCGAGCGGTGCCGTCGCCTCCTGGGGCGACGACGAACGACAGCTGAACGCGAACGTCAGCGTGCTCGTTGGCGACGCCAACGGGGCCTACCCGTCGGGCAACTCGTTGCTCGTGCGCGGCGCCGGCGAGGCGGTGCTCATCGACCCCTCGGTCACCGTCGTCGCGCGCGGCGGTGCACCGGTCGGGGTCGACGCGGTGCTCAACAGCCACAGCCACGAGGACCACATGGCCGGCAACGGCCTGTTCGCCGACGCCCGGCTGCACATCCACGCCGACGACCTGCTCGGCGCCCGATCGATGGACGGCCTCATGGAGGTGTACGGCATGACGGGAGCGGCGCGGGACACCTTCGAGCAGTACGTCCTCGACGAGTTCCACTACAGCCCTCGGCCCGACGCCACCGGGTTCACCGATGGACACGTGTTCGACCTGGGCGGAGGCGTCCAGGTCGAGGCGGTTCATCTACCGGGGCACACACGCGGTCACAGCGGGTTCCGCATCGGCGACGTGTTCTTCCTCTCCGACATCGACCTCACCGGGTTCGGGCCGTACTACGGCGACGCCTGGAGCGACCTGGAGGACTTCGAAGCGAGCCTCGCCAAGGTGCGCGACGAGGACGCCGAGTTCTACGTGACGTTCCACCACAAGGGAGTCATCGAGGGCCGCGAGACCTTTCTGTCGATGATCGACGACTTCACCGCCGTCATCCAACGTCGCCACGACGCGATGCTCGAGTTCCTTCGCGAGCCGCGATCGATCGACGAGATGCGTCTGCACCGCTTCGTCTACCGACCCCACGTCGAGATGTCGTTCGTGGAATCGGTCGAACGTCGCAGTTCCGAACTCCACATCGCTCGGATGGTGCGTCGGGGCGAGGCGGTCGAGGTCGCACCCGACCGCTTCCAGGCAATCTGAGTTCTCCAGACAGGTGTCCGGGGTAGATCGATGTCCCGATCTGTGACCAGAGAGATACAACGGTGCTCCTATGGCTGACCAGAGAGCTGTGGAATACGCACAGGCTGCCGACTCGTGGAAATCGGTCGACTGGTGGAAACTCGAGATGAGCGGATTCCACGACGCCCCACAGGTCCGAACGGCGCTCGTGTTCGTTTCACCACGCGATGCCTGGAAGGCCACGGCGAAGCGTTGGCCGACCTGAGACCCGAGGATCGCTCACGCATGTCGTTGGACATTCAGCAGGCGTTGACGGTGCTCGGCGCCAGTGGACTCGTGGCAGACGACGAACTCGCTCGCGCTCGGCAGGCGCCTCTCGGCTCCTTGGGCATCACGATGGCCCCACGAGACGACCTTCGAGACCCCGACCGTTCAGGTCGGCGTCGATCCCCACGAGAGGTCAGGATCACGCGGCGGTACGACGACAGTCTCGAGGCCTACCGGCACGTCGTCGACGAGCGGGCGGGTCGAGCGACCGGTCTGCCTGACCCGTCCTGACCCGTCCTGACCCGTCCTGACCCGTCCTGACCTCGCGACTCCTGACCTCGCGACGTCGGTCGTCTGGCTCGATGTGTCAGGTGTCCAGTTCGCGGATCGCCTTCGAGATGTCCTCGCCGATGCGTTCGAGCACCACCATTTGACCGAATTCGACTTCGGACCAGTCGTCGGTCTCCTCGGTCAACGGCTCGGAGGCGAAGATCGCCGAGGTCGCCTCGTCAGCAGCTGTCACGTCGACGTCGTAGGACTGTTCGTACTCCTCGAAGTTCCGGCCCGTGAGCGTGTACATCGGTTCGAGGAGCATCGAGAGCGCGTGGTCGTCGGTGCCCGGCGCGGCGTCGCGCAGTTCTCGCCAGTCTCCGCTCGGGTGAGCCTCACCCTCGTGACCGAGTCCGTAGTTCACCCCGATGATGCGATCCCGCGCGACGAGCGCCATCTTCAGCTTGGTCAGTCCGGCGAGGTCGAGCTGCTGCATCGCTGTGCCGATGACGTGCAGCATTTCCTCGAAGCCGCGTTGCACCTCGTCATCGCTGTCGCCGTCGAGCAGTGAGAGAAGCAGTACGTACAGGAACTCGGTGTCGGTCGTGCCTCGCATCTGTTCGAGGTACTCATCCTTGCAATGCCGCAACAGCTCGCGCTGCAGCACCTGCCACTGCGGCAGCGAACCGTTCTGGGCAATGATGAAGGGGGTTCCGTGGAATGAGAACGGATGGCAGTTTTCGTCAGCAAGCACCGTGCCGGCGTCGTACGCGGCAGCTCTCACGTGTGCGAGCAGCGTGCTCGCCTGCAAGCTCGGAATGATCCCCTCGGCATTGTCGTCGTAGAACGCCGCCATCGGGCGTCGGTACCGCAGCGGCTCCTCCGGCTTCAGCAGGTGCTCACTCCACGCACCGAAACCCCAACCCGCCAACTGCAAGAGCGGGTGCATCTCGGGGTCCAGCGTTTGGTTGATCAAGCTGTTCTGGGGCGCCAGGAGCAGGCTTCGGCATGGAATCTCCGGCCCGATGTAGGCGAGAACTCTGCACATTGATGGCTCCTCGGTCGGCTCGTTCGCGGATGTTTCCGACGTCGGGCGTCGGTATACCACCATCGAGGTTCGCTCAACCCTGAGCTCCCGCACGTCACCGATCGGCCTCGTGGCACCTTCTCTCGGACTACACCCGCGGCGTGGCAATGCTGGCAGCATGCGGACATGAACGACACGACGCCCGACTTCACCACGTTGCGAGTTCACGTCGAAGGCCGGATCGGACGGCTGACGCTCGCCCAGCCGGACCAGCTGAATCCGCTCGGCGTCCTGCCGCTCCGCGAGATCGCCGAAGCGGCACGATGGTTCGACACCACCGACGCGTCCATCGTGATCGTGACCGGTGACGGGCGAGGCTTCTCCTCGGGCTTCGACCTCCGCGAGTTCGCCGGTGGCGGCGACACCACCGGCGTGTCCAGTCGCGACCAGGCTGATCTCGGACGGCAGATGGCCGAGGCGATGGAACGGATGACGGCCCTGACGATCGCCGCCATCAAGGGCCCGTGCATCGGCGGTGGCATCGTGCTCGCGGGCGTCTGCGACCTCCGAGTCGCCGCCGACGACACCGTGTTCGCCATCCCCGAGGTCGACCTCGGCATCCCGCTCGCGTGGGGCGGCATCCCCCGCCTCGTCCGCGAGATCGGCCCGGCGCGCACACGAGAGCTGGTCCTGACCTGCCGCCGATTCGGGCCCGACGAAGCCGCATCGATGGGGTTCGTGAACCGTGTCGTGCCCCGGGCGGATCTCGAATCAGCGGTCGACGAACTCGCCGCTCAACTGGCGCTCAAGGCCCCGAGCGTGGTGCGCGCGACCAAACGTCAGGTGAACGAAGCACTCGAGGACGTCGCCCCGACGGTGGGCGCCTGGGCCGACGCCGACCTCCTCGGTGCGGCGATGCGCGACCCGGAAGCTCGCGCCGCGGCATCGGCCTACCTCGCCGCCCGCAAGCAGCGCTGAGCCTCGGGCCCACCGCCACCGCGGTCGAAGTCAGCACAGCAGATCGGTGGCGACGTGATGCCACAGGCGCGTCGTCAGCGCCAACGACTCGATGTCGATGCGCTCGTCGTTGCCGTGGAATCGTGACCCGAACTCTCCGGCGTCGAGCGACGGGTGGAACAGACCGGCGCCGTACGCGACCGCGCCCATCTCGCGATAGATGCGGGCGTCGGTGAA
>JBAWHL010000044.1:0-2073 GCA_049593815.1 Ilumatobacteraceae bacterium
ATCCCTTCCGGGTCGGGAAAGACGTCGGGGTCCCATTCGAAATCGCACCAGTTGAAGCCGCGCATCCAGAAGCAGTCGAAGTGGAAGACCGACAGGGGCAGATCTCGCTCGATCATGCCGTCGACGAAGCGGTTCACGGTGGTCTCGTCGTAGTCGGTCGTGAACGAGGTCGACAGCCAGAGCCCGTACGTCCAGGCAGGCACCTTCGCGGGGCGCCCCGTCAGCGCGGTGTACTTCTCGAGGATCTCCTTCGGCGTGGGGCCATAGATGATGAAGTACTCGAGCGACTCGCCCTTCACCGAGAACTGCACGCGTTCGACGGCTTCGCTGCCGACTTCGAAGGACACGTGACCCGGGTCGTTGACGAAGACGCCGTACCCGCGGTTGGTCATGTAGAACGGCACGTTCTTATAGGCCTGCTCGCTCGAGGTGCCGCCGTCGTAGTTCCACATGTCGACGGTCTGGCCGTTCTTAACGACGGGGCCGAACCGCTCGCCCAGTCCATAGACGGCTTCGCCGACGCCGAGGTCGAGCTGCGAGAACATGTAGCTGGTGCGCTCGGGGCGCGCGAGCTCGATCGGGCCGGTCTCGACTGCGGCGTTGGGCGCGACGTCTGCCCACGCGAGCGACTTGGCGGCGTTGCGCGTCAGGGTCTGGCCGTCGGCGGTGAAGGCGAGGTTCCATGCCGGGCCGGTCGTCAGTGAGGCGCGCAGCCGTCCGCTCACGATCTCGCCGGTGTCGCCCTCAACGTGCACGGCACTGGCGTCGGCGGCGTCGGTGACGTCGAAGCGCAGGGGAGTGGCGCGACCGGCGTGGTGCAGCACGTTGACCCGAAGCACGTCCTCAATCGGGGCCGACACGCTGACGGTGAGCAGTGGCTGGTTGAGCGTGTCGCCGCGCTTGACGACGTGCTTGGTCGGGGCCACGGCGACCAGGCTCGATCCGCGTTGCTGCACCCGGTCGATTTCGCGGGCATTGTGCAGCAGCGCGCCGGGACGGGGAGGCCAGAAGCCGTCGGTGAACTTCATCGGGTGGTGCCTTTCGTCGAGGAGGAAACGAGCGCGGAGGGTGGCATGGTCGAGCCCGCGGGCTGGACGGTGCACCGCACGAGCGCGCGGGTGGGTGCTGTGGTGCCGTTCTCACGCGCGTCGATCATGCCGTTGACGGCGAGGAGCCCCACTTCAGTGCCGGGCGCAACGATGGTCGACAGCACGGGGTCGGCGATCGCGACGTTGTCAGCCGAGGTCGCGAGCCCCAGGATCGACAGGTCGTCGGGCACGCGGTACCCGCTGCGCGTGATGCCGCTGAGAAATCCGAACAGGGCGGCTTCGTTGAGGACGAGGACGCCGGTGATCTCTGGATGCTGCTGAACGAGCGCTTCTGCGGCGGTGAGACCGCCGACCGGGTCGTGGCGCGACGTGATCACGCGGGGGGAGAGCCCGAGTTCGCGCATGCGCTCTTCGTACGCCTCGGTGGTGCGCAGAATCGGTCCGTAGCCGCCGAAGGTGTCTTCTTGGGTCTCGCCGACGACCAACGCGATCTCGCGATGCCCGAGGGTGTGCAGGTGCTCAATGCCGTCTCGCGCGGCCGACTCGAAGTCGATGTCAACGAACGAGAGGGTCTCGTCGGCGCGGGTCCGGCCGATGAGTCCGAAGGGGATGCTGAGCCTTTCGAGGACCGCGATCCGCGAGTCATCGGCGCGCACTTCCATGAGCAGGACGCCGTCGACCAGACCGCTTCGGGCGTACTCCTCGAGCCGGCCGTCGTCGTAGCCGACCGGCCAGAGCACCAGGCTGTGGCCGCGGGCGGCGGCGGTGGCCGCGGCCGAGGTGATGATGCTGAGCGCCGTTGACCCGAGCCGGTGCTGTTCGCTGGGGAAGGCGATCGCGATAATGCGGGTCCGCTGCGTCGCAAGGGCACGTGCCAGCACGTTGCGACGGAATCCGAGTTGATCCATGGCGGCTTCGACCCGCATGCGGGTCTCGCCGGAGATCGGCTTCGTGTTGTTGACGACGAAGGACACCGTCGAAATCGAGACCCCTGCCAACTCGGCCACTTCGCGCATCGTTGCCA
>JBAWHL010000045.1:0-2269 GCA_049593815.1 Ilumatobacteraceae bacterium
CCCGTGACCCTCCCGAATATCTATTCGCGTTGGCCTCGGACAACTTTCCGCGTAGGCCCAGGTCAGAGCAGCAAACTGCAGAAGTTCAAGCTCCGCGAACCCTTCTGGGCCGACACAGGCCGCCAGATCAACTAGTCCCACCGCACCGATGAGCGAAACCCCAACATCCGGGGCGTTCGCTCATCGCAGTCGCAGCGAACGCCGACACAGGCCTCACCGATGAGCGAATCCCCAACATTCGGGGCGTTCGCTCATCGCAGGGGTGGGGAGGTGGGTCACTCGAGGGTGGCGTAGGTGGTGGAGCGGTCGTCGGTGCGCTTGCCGACGACCGCGGCGACGCACTCGGCGAGGTCCGCGACGTAGTCGTCCATCACACCGGTGTTGGTGTTGCTGACGGTGGAGTGGAGGCTGTCGGGCGGGGTCTGGCGGTCGTGGTACCAGCCCTTGGCGAGCAGGGCGTCGCCGAGGGAGAACATGTCGATCGCCGGTTCGAACGCCGGGTCCGGGGCCATCGTGACCAGGTGGAACGTGCCGTCGCCGAGGACCTGAATGCCGTCGATCGACGCGACGGCGGCCCGGAACTGGTCGGCGTTGTCGAGCACGGCTCGGGTCAGGTCGACGTACCCGTCGATGCCGAGGTGTGACATGACCGCCCAGGCGCAGGCCATCGGCAGACCCGAGCGGCTGCCCTGCATGTTCGGTGAGGCGTAGAACCCGCCGAGCCAGTCGTCGAACACGAACGTCTGGTACTTCCGGGAGTCCTTCGTGCGGTGGAGGATGACCGACGCCCCCTTGGGCGCATAGCCGAGCTTGTGGATGTCGGCGGAGATCGTTGTGACGCCGTCGACGCGGAAGTCCCACGGCAGGACCTCGCGTCCGAGCATCTCGGCGAACGGGAGGACGAACCCGCCCATGCAGGCGTCGACGTGGCAGTTCGCTCCGACCGACTGCGCGAGTGCTGCGATCGCCGGGATGTCGTCCTGCACACCCTGCGGGTACTGCGGCGCCGAACCGACGACGAGCACCGTGTTCGGGCCGACGACGGCCGCCATCGCGTCGACGTCGGCGGTCCAGTCGTCCTTGACCGGCGTCTTGTGAATCTTGATGCCGAAGTTGTGCCCTGCCTTGTGGAACGCGGCGTGCGCGGATTCGGGGAGCACCATCTCCGGTTCGGTGATGCCGCGTTCGGCGGCAGCGCGCTCGCGAGCGGCGAGGACGGCGCACAGGATCGATTCGGTACCACCGCTGGTGAGGAAGCCGGCCACGTCGTCGTCACCGTGCAGCAGGCTCGTCGTCCACGACACGACCTCGGACTGGATCTGGCGCAGCGAGGGAAACGCCTGCGTGTTCAAGGCGTTCTCGTGGAGGTAGAGGCGGGCGGCCTGCTCGGCGACCTCGTGGACGGACGGCCCACCGTCGTAGACCATCCCGAAGGTGCGACCATCGGACCACTTGACGTCGTCCACGCGCTTCGCGGTGAGATCGCTGATGACGTCGGCGACCGGCCGACCGTGCTGCTGAAGTGCTGCCATGGCCGTCAGTCTCGCACGCTCGAAAATTTCTGCGAAGCTGTCAACCTCACCTGGGTTCACATGCGTCGTGTTGATGTGGAGGATTCCGGAACGATGGCTGGGCGACGATGACCGACGTCTCGACCGAACACCCGCGTGCCGCCGAGCTGCGAACGTTCGTCGACCGCGAATATCGGCAGGTCGTCGGTTCGGTCACCATGATCACCGGCGACCGGACGATCGCCGAGGACGCCGTCCAAGAGGCGCTCGTCAAGGCATGGAAACGTCGTGAGCAACCGATCGAGAATCTGGCCGCGTGGGTCACGGTCGTGGCATCGAACGAGGCGCGCAGCGGCCGACGCCGCAAGGGCTCCGAGCAGCGGGCACTGGAGCGGGCGGCGCGCCGAACGGACGCCTCCGGGATGGCCGGCGACCACGACGCTGACGGCGTCGACCCGGAACTGTTCGCGGCCCTCGCCGGGCTCCCGCTGCGCGAGCGCCAGACCGCCGTGCTCTTCTACGTCCACGACCTGTCGGTCCTCGACGTGGCCGCCCAACTCGGGATCTCCGAGGGCTCGGTCAAGACGTTGCTGTCGCGGGCACGCAGCCATCTCGCAACCGCATTGGGGCACGAGGCGACCGGAGGAGTGGCATGAACTTCGACGATGAACTTCGCAACCGAATGCAGTCCGCCGCCGGTGACGCGGGCAGGGCCGCCGACCCGTCGGCCGCTGCCGCGCGGGTCGCGTCCGCGACCT
>JBAWHL010000046.1:0-3065 GCA_049593815.1 Ilumatobacteraceae bacterium
GGTCAGCATCCGTGTACGGAACGACGGTCCGACCGGGCGACTCGTGGCTCGACGTACCGATCGGGATGACTCCGGCGGCAGCGACGTCGCCGAGCGACGCCTCGACGACCGGCACGTGGAACAGCGCGCCAGCAGAGGCGCGGACCACTTTGGGGTTGTAGGGGTCGACGCTGCCCGGCGCGAGCACGACGAGATCGACCCCCGCAGCCTCCGCGGAACGCAGGATCGTGCCCAGGTTGCCCGGATCACGTATCCGATCGAGCACGACGACGAAACTGGCTGCGGCGAGCAGGTCGGCGGCGGGTGCACGGTCGGGCATCCTCACGATGGCGATCGGGTTCTGTGGTGCCTCCGTCGAGGCGACCCGCTCGAACACGCCGACGGCGAGGTCGTAGACCGGGCCCGCCCCCGCGACACCGGGTTGTTCGACGTTGTCTGCCTCCTCTGCGACGAATTGCGCCTCGCAGTGCCACCCTGCGGCAACCGCCTCCGCGACGAGCACGGGCCCTTCGACCACGAAGCGGCCGTCCTCGTAACGCGAACTGCGACGCCCGATGAGGCGCCGCAGTTGCTGTACTCGTGAATGGTTGAACGCCAGTGCAGTCATCGTGCACCAGTGTGGCCGCTCGGACCACGCGGCGGTCGGGTGCTCAGTCGAGGGCGGCCTTGGCTGCCTCGACGAGCGTGCCGAACGCTGCCGCATCGGTGATCGCGAGATCAGAGAGGATCTTGCGGTCCACCTCGATGCCCGCGGCGTTCAGACCGGCGATGAACCGGCTGTAGCTCATGTCGTGCTGACGGGTTCCGGCGTTGATCCGCTGGATCCACAGACGACGCATCTCACCCTTGCGGGCGCGACGGTCACGGAAGGCGTAGTTGCCCGACCGCATGACCTGTTCGTTGGCGGCCCGGAACGAACGGCTCTTGTTGCCGTAGTAGCCCTTGGCCTGCTTCAGTACCTTCTTGTGGCGCTTCTTCGACGCCACACCACGCTTGACACGTGCCATTTCGATTCCTCCTCGGATCGTTCAGACGGGGCGAACCCCGCAGTTGTCTCTCAGCGCTCGGCGAGGAGGCGCTTGATCTTCTTCTCGTCGGTCGAGTGCACGTCGGCATCGCGGTCGAGGCGATGCTTGCGTGACGAGGTCTTCGACTCGAACTTGTGCTGGTTGTTCTGCTGCTCGTGCCGCAGCTTGCCGGTTCCGGTCTTCTTGAACCGCTTAGCTGCCGTCTTCGACGTTTTCATCTTCGGCATCGGGTACTCCTTCTTCTGGTTCGCTGGCTGCGACCGCTTCCGGCGCTGGGGCTGGTGCCTCAGGCTCGGACTCGGGTGCTGCCTCTGGTTCGCTGACAGCCTCCGCTTCCTTCGCTGCGGCTTGCGCCTCACGCTCGGCTTCGAGTGCTGCCTTCTTGATCGCTTCTTGGGCCTGCTTGTCCGGCGACAGGGTCATCGACATGCTGCGGCCCTCGAGCCGCGCTTGCGTATCGACTTTCGCTGCCGGACCCACCGCTTCGAGCACGTCATCGAGAATCTTCGATCCGAGCTCTGGGTGTGCCATCTCACGTCCGCGGAACTGCAACGTGATCTTGACCTTGTGGCCCTCGTCGATGAAACGAATCACGTTGCGCGTCTTGGTGTCGAAGTCGCCCTTGCCGATCTTCGGCCGGTACTTCACTTCTTTCACCGACACGTTGGTCGACTTCTTGCGGGCTTCCTTGGCCTTTTGACCCTCTTCGTACTTGAACTTGCCGTAATCCATGATTCGGCAAACGGGAGGGTTGGCGTTCGGGGCCACTTCGACGAGGTCGAGTTCGAGACCGCGGGCCATCCTCAGCGCGTCGGGAACGGCCTTGATTCCGAGTTGGTCGCCGGTGGGTCCGATGAGTCGGACTTCACGGGACCGGATGCGGTCGTTCACGCGATGCTGGTCGCCACGTTGTTCCTGTCGCGGTGCTATGGCTGATCACTCCTGTGCAATGGGCCTCCCCAGTGTCTGAATATGTGGGCGCTCGACGCGAACCGCACGCGGAGCGACCGACTCAGAGCATGCCACTCGGACAGAGCCGGTGACATGGCCAGGGCTGGTCTCAGCCTTGTGACCCGGACGCACGTGTTCAGTGGCCGGGTGGGGGTTGCCCCCACTTCGCCTCAATTGTGCTCGGTAGGGTAGCGCACGTGACGAATGAAACCTCCGAGCCCACTCCCGACCCGGAATTCGACGATTTCGACGGCCTCGACGACATCGATCCCGAGCAGGCCAATGCGCTCGCCGAGGCCGAGCGAGCCATGTCGGAGGCCCGTGACCGCCTCGCCGACGTCCCCGCCGAAGTGGTCATCACGAATCACGTGATGGGCCTCTACGAACTGGCCGCGATCCACCTGTCGTCGTCACCGCCCGACCTCGTCCAGTCCGCACTCGCGATCGACGCGGTCGCCTGTCTCGTCGACGGGCTCGGTGCCCGGCTCGGCGAGGATGCGCCGACGATGCAGGATGCCCTCAACAACATCCGCCTCGCGTTCGTGCAGATCAAGGGCCAGGTCGTCGGGCCCGACGACGAACCGTCGTCTGCTCCGAGCTGAACCGGCCCACCGGCGCGTCGATCACTCGGCCGTCGCGCACGAGCACACCCTCGGCAGCGAGGAGCTCGGCCTGGACCTCGGGCTGTCCCGATCTGAGACGCGCCGAGGCGTTCACCACCCGCCACCACGGGACCTCGACGCTGGTCGTCGACAGGATGCGTCCGACCAACCGTGACTGTTTGGGGTGGCCCGCCACGTCGGCGACGTCGCCGTAGGTGGTGACCTCGCCCTCCTGCAACGCCATCAGCACGTCGAGGATCCGCCGTGTCCGAACCTCACTCGGATCGGCAGGCTCGCGGTTCACAGCTGGATGTCGGCTGCTTCCAACCGGCCGAACTTGGCCAGTTCACAGAACGTCACGGCCGTTCCCGTCGAGATCGTGCGGCTGCCGTCCGCGATCTCGATGCAGTGGAACGGGTACTCGGTGCCGTCGTCGCCGGTGATGGTGCCCAGGCCGACGTGGTCGTCGAACGCTGTCACGACG
>JBAWHL010000047.1:0-5700 GCA_049593815.1 Ilumatobacteraceae bacterium
GTGCAGGCTTGCGATCGGTCATGCTCGCAACCTAGTGCCGAGCGATTCGGTGGCTCCGGTCCCGTCGATCCCGAGCGCCGCCCACTGTGATGAGCGAATGCACCGGATGTTGGGGGTTCGCTCATCGCTGGTGGGTGTGCGTGGGGAGCAGAGGGCCCTTGACGACCGACCGACCACTCGGTAGGGTCCGTGACCAGCCCATGACCGTCACCGAGACTTCGCTCACCCCCCGGCAAGTGGACATCGTCGACGCGGCGATGCGGGTCTTCGCCGACCACGGCTTCCGCGGTGGAACCGTGCAGCTCATCGCGCAGGCCGCCGGCCTCAGCCAACCGGGGTTGATTCACCACTTTCCGACCAAAGAGGCGATCCTGATGGCGGTGCTCGAGCATCGCGACGTCGACGATCGCGTGATCGCCGAGCCGGCGATCGTCGACGGAGCGAATGTCGTCGAGGTGTATCGCCGCATCCTGATCCACAACGCCGAACGCTCCGACCGCATGCGGTTCTTCGCCGTCATGTCCGCCGAGGCGCTGTCCACCGACCATCCGGCGCACGACTACTTCAAGCGTCGCTTCCACGACACGGTCGCGGCGACGAAGACCATCGTGCGCGCCAACCAGACCGCGGGCTCGATCCGTGACGACCTGTCCGCAGACGCCATCACGGAACTCGTGCTCGCGGCAGCACACGGCTTCCGCTACGCAGTCCTCGTCGGCGACGACCTCCTTCGGCACCTCACGATCCTCGACGCGTTGGAGCACCTGCTGCGCCCTGCCGACCAGCCGGCGAGTGCCCACCACCGGACCTGAACCGACCACCGGGTGGCACGTCCCGAGCGCACCCGGATCAACGAAAGCGACGACAGATGAACGAGACGACACGACCTGACTCCGCCCGACCGGTCCGTTCGGATGATCCAGCGATCATGGATCTCGTGGCGACGATGCCGCTGGAGGACAAGGTGCAACTGCTCACCGGTCGGGACTTCTGGTCCACCTGGCCGAACGACGAGATCGGGCTGCGGAGCATCGTGCTCTCCGATGGCCCGAGCGGCGTCCGCGGACCGGTCTGGGACGAGCGATCGCCGTCGCTGAACCTGCCTTCCGCCACCGCTCTGAGTTCGTCGTGGGACGTCGACGTCGCCTACCGCTACGGGACCTGCTCGGCATCGGAAGCCCGGCGCAAGGGCGTCGATGTCGTGCTCGGGCCGACGATCAACCTGCATCGTTCGCCGCTGGGAGGTCGACACTTCGAGGCGTTCAGCGAAGACCCGATCCTCACCGCAGACATGGCGGCGGCGTACGTGCGCGGCGTCCAGGACAACGGCGTCGGCGCCACGCCCAAGCACTACGTGGCGAACGACTCCGAGACCGAACGCTTCACCGTCGACGTCCAGGTCTCCGATCGGGCGCTGCGCGAGGTGTACCTCCTCGCGTTCGAGCGGGCGATCACCGAGTCACAAGCGTGGCTCGTCATGAGCGCGTACAACTCGATCAACGGCGCCACGGCGACGGAAAACGAACTGCTCGAGACGCCGCTCAACTCGGAGTGGGGATTCGACGGCGTCGTCGTCAGCGACTGGACCGCCGTACGGACGTTGCGCAGCGCCGAGTTCTCCCAGGACCTGGTCATGCCTGGGCCGCGCGGTCCGTGGGGCGACAAGCTCGTTGGCGCCGTCCGCGACGGAACGATCGACGAGGCGGTCGTCGACCGCAAGGTCGGCCGCATCCTCGCCCTGGCAGCGCGCGTCGGTGCGCTCGACAGCTTCGGCCCGCCGGCGACTCCTGCCGATGTCGACGGACGCGCGGTGGCGCGCGAGGCCGCCACCGAGGGCATGGTGCTCGTTCGCAACGACGGGCTGCTCCCGCTCGATGCCGTCGAGTCGATCGCGGTGATCGGGTACAACGCGAAGCACGCCCGCACCCAGGGCGGCGGGAGCGCCACCGTCATCCCCGAAGCGGTGGTCTCGCCGCTCGACGGCATTCGTGCCGCGTACCCCAACGCCGAGGTCACCTATTCGCCGGGGCCGATCGTCCACGAAGGGGTCGCCGAGTTCGCCCCTGACTCCATGACCAACCCGTCGACGGGGGGACCGGGCGCACTCGTTCGAATGCTCGACGAGACCGGTGCAGCGATCCACACCGAAGACCGCTTCGCGAGCGCACTCGTCTACTTCGGCGGTGACGCCCCCGTCGGCGACATGGCCACCTTCGAGTTCTCGACCCGTTGGGTGCCCGACGAGACCGGACCGATCAGGATCGGCTGCGCGACGGTCGGTGACATCCGCATCCACGTCGACGGTCGGTTGGTCGGCGAAGTCGCAGCACATCCGGTCGGTGACGATCTCGGCGCGGCGTTCCTCAGTCCGCCGCCGGCGACCGTCCCCGTGGACGTCGTCGCCGGCCAGGCCGTCGACCTGACGATCGAACTGACGCCGATGAAGGCGTTCCGGAACGCGCTGAGCATCACGGTCGGAACCGAATCGGCAGTCACCGATGCCGACGAACTGATCGCCGACGCCGTTGCGGTGGCGGGCGCCGCCTCGGTGGCGGTCGTCGTGGTCGGAACCAACTCCAAGGTCGAGTCCGAGGGATACGACCGCAGCAGCCTCGGGCTGCCCGGGCAACAGAACGCTCTCGTCGACGCCGTCGTCGCCGCCAATCCACAGACGATCGTGATCGTGAATTCGGGATCGCCCGTTGAGCTGCCGTGGCGCGACCGGGTGCCGGCAGTGCTGTTGTCGTGGTTCGGCGGGCAGGAGTACGGCGCGGCGATCGGCGACGTGCTCACCGGCATCGCTGAGCCGGGAGGCCGACTCCCGACGACGTGGCCGGCCGAGATGGCCGACGCACCCGTACTCGAGGTGACTCCCGACGACGGAGTCCTCGTCTACGACGAAGGAATCCACATCGGATACCGGGCCTGGCTGCGCAGTGAACGAACACCGGCGTTCGAGTTCGGTTCGGGCCTCGGCTACACCACATGGCAGGTCGACGCTCCCGACATCGACGACGACGGTGAGACGATCACACTGTCCGTTCCCGTCACCAACACGGGCGACCGCAGCGGTAAGTCCGTCGTGCAGGTGTACGCCTCACGGCCCGACTCGTCGGTGGACCGTCCGGTGAACTGGCTCGTCGGGTTCGCCGTGGTTCGCAGCGCACCGGGGGAGCGTGCTGTGGCCCCGATCAGCATCCCGCGCCGCCGCCTGGCCCACTGGGACGGGACCTGGACGATCGAACCGGGGACGTTCACACTGCACGTCGCCACGTCGGTCTCCGACATCCACCACCGCACCGACGTCACGATCGCGTGACCAGCATGACCCGCCACGACTCCAGTCAGGACCACCGCATGAACCGACCCAACATCATCATGATCCTCGCCGACGACATGGGCTTCTCCGACATCGGCTGCTACGGCGGCGAGATCCCCACACCGAACCTCGACGAGCTGGCAGCCCGAGGTGTGCGGATGACGCAGTACTACACCACGCCCCGATGCAGCCCATCCCGTGCAGCGCTCCTCACCGGGCGGCACCCGCACGAGACCGGCATCGGCGTGCTGACCGAGAACGACGGTCCCGAGGGGTATCCCGGATCGATCGATCCGAGCATCCCGACCGTCGCCGAGCACCTGCGTGACGCCGGCTACCGCACCTGTCTCGCCGGCAAGTGGCACCTCGCGTCGGACATGGCCGAACCCAACGACTCCTGGCCGACCCGCAGAGGCTTCGACGACTTCTACGGCGCACTCGCCGGCACGGTCAGCTTCTATCAACCTCGCACGCTGATGCGTGGTGAGGAGCGGATCGAACACGAACCGTTCGAGGACGACGACTTCTTCACGACCGACCGCTTCACCGATCACGCCGAGTCGTTCGTTCGAGGCAACGCCGCAACCGACCAGCCGTTCTTCCTCTACCTGGCGTACACGGCGCCGCACTGGCCGCTGCATGCCCCCGAGGACGAGGTCGCCGCGATGAGCGGTCGATTCGACGAGGGGTGGGACGTCCTCCGCGAACGTCGTCTCGCACGACAGGTCGAACTCGGCATCCTCCCCGCTGAACAGGCATTGTCGGACCGCGACCCACACGAACCCGCATGGGATGACGCGGAGGACCACGCGTGGGAAGCGCGTCGCATGGAGGTGTACGCAGCGCAGCTGCACGCGATGGACCGCGGCATCGGCCGCGTGGTCGAGGCGTTGCGTGAGACGGATCAGTTCGACGACACGATCATCGTCTTCGCCTCCGACAACGGCGGCTGCGCCGAGGACCTCCCGGCGGGACCCGACTCGTTCCTTCGATTCATGACCAACGCCTGCCCGCTCGAGACCAAGGACGGTCGCCCCGTCACCCTCGGCAACGCGCCGGGTGTCATGCCCGGGCCGGAGGACACGTTCCAGTCCTACGGCCGAGCGTGGGCCAACGTGTCCAACACCCCGTTCCGGTTCTACAAGCGCTGGGTCCACGAAGGGGGGATCGCCTCGCCGCTGGTCGTGTCGTGGCCGAACGGTGAACTCACCGACGGTCTGGTGCCGGGTCAGGCCCACGTCATCGACCTCCTGCCGACGTTGCTCGACGCCGCCGGGGTCGACAACGACGACGATCGCGTCACCGGCGTCAGCCTGCTGCCGCGTTGGCGTCGCCCCGACGATGCCGAGAACGAGGAGCGGTCGCTGTTCTGGGAGCACATCGGCAACGCCGCGGTGCGGCGAGGGCGGTGGAAGCTCGTCAAGGAGTACGACCTGCCCTGGGAGCTCTACGACATCGACGCCGACCGGGCCGAACTACAGGATCTCGCGCCGCAGCATCCCGAACTGGTCGCCGAACTCGACGCCGAGTGGCAGCAGTGGGCCCGCCGCAGTGGCGTCGTGCCGTGGGACCGCATGCTCCCGCTCGGCATCTACCGGTTCGCCTATCCACCTGCCACCGCGTCGACGTCACCGTCGGACGCCTGACCAGTACCCGCGCACAGCCACGACCCCGTACGCCGCGACACGAAGGACCCACGACCATGAGCGACACCATCAACGCCGACTCGACCGCCACCCGGACACGACGACCGAACATCGTGTTCCTCCTCACCGATGACCATGCCGCCCACTCGATCGGCTGCTACGGCTCGGTGATCAACGAGACACCGCGCATCGACGAGATCGCCGAGAACGGATGGCGCTTCGACAACTGCTTCGTCACCAACTCGCTGTGCACCCCGTCGCGGGCATCGATCCTCACGGGGACCTACAGCCACGTCAACGGCGTCTACTCGCTCTTCACGCCGTTCGACGCGAGCCAGACGACGTTCATCTCGCAGCTGCGCGAGTCCGGCTACCGCACGGCGATGATCGGCAAGTGGCACATGGGCCACGGAGACGGACACGACCCGGAGGGTTTCGACTACTGGGATGTCGTGCCCGGCCAGGGCAAGTACTGGGACCCGACGTTCATCTCGCCGGAGGGCCGGCGCACCGTCGAGGGGTATGCGACCGACATCATCACCGACCTGGCGATCGACTGGGTCGAGTCGCTGGAGGGCGACGACCCGTGGTGCATGTTGGTGTGGCACAAGGCGCCGCACCGCCCGTGGGAACCCAAGCCAGAACACCGAGCGATGTTCGCCGAGCCGAGCGTCCTGCCCGACACGTTCCACGACGACTACTCGACTCGGAGCTCGTCGATCCGCCGAGCAGCGA
>JBAWHL010000048.1:0-4000 GCA_049593815.1 Ilumatobacteraceae bacterium
GCCGAGGTCTCAGGAACGCACGACGGACTGCATCGCATCGAAGTACCGATTCGTCGCTGCGACCTGAAGGCGTCGAGCCACCGGCGGAAACGCTCTCGCCAGAATCTGGTGAGGACGCGAGGCCGCGACGATGTCGAAGTTGACTTCACCGTCATCCGAGCGCACCGCCATGAACGATTCCTCCCCCTGCTCCGGATGATTCGGCAACGTTCCGTAGACAAACCCAGCACGATTCGGCTCGTCGACGACTTTGACGACACGACACACAACCTCAATGAACCCGATGGGCAGCGGTGCAGCCATCGCGACGACTGAGCCCTCGATAGGCGGGCCATCAGCCTCGACGACAAGGCCCGCACCCTCATGCACCCTCCACTGCCGCAGCGCCTCGCGTGCGTCGCCGAAAACCTCATCTCCATGCCCGAGCGTCCGAGACCAGCGATCCAACCGGTAGCCAGGCGGCGGCTCGGCGAGTGCAGAGATTCCGACGGGGTCGTACGTCAGCGGGTCCTCTGAGCTGTGCTCGGCCAGCGACCGGAGTTGGCCCGGGGAAGGCCGGCGGAACCGAATGGACATTGGAGGAGTCTTGCCCAGCACGCCGCGGGGAGCAGCCATGTCTGCCGTTCGGCGCTACCTGTCGACTGACGGACCATCGTTTCGGCGGCGCCATTTCCGAGTGCTCGGGAAGGGCCGAAGTCGCACACCGACACGACGCCGTGCGGCGCGTTACGGCGCTCCCGTCATGTGCGGCATGCCAGCCACCGCCGGTGTGCAGGTTTGCCGGAGAGCGCGGGTCTGCACCTCGTCAGTGCACCTTGATGTGCGTCGCTGATCCGGCGCGACCTGGGTGAGCGGGCTGAGGTGACGCTCAGAATCATCGATCACTGCGCTTTGGCCGCGCTGTCGACCGCAGCCAGGTCGCCGCAGTGTGATGATGCGGCAATCAGCGCGTCCGACGAAACGCAGCGAGTACGCCGCCCAGCCAATTGATCGAGTCCAGCGTGATCGGGTCGACGCACAGTTGAACGTGCGCTGCGCCGGCGGCTTCGAACTCTCGGAGTTGGTCGGCCAGTTCGTCCGGCGATCCGGTGAGCGGCTCGATGGCTTCCTTGTCGACGTAGTCGCCCATGAGTCGACCCGCGCCACCTTCGAGACGGACATGCACCGCAGCTGTTGCATCGACATCGTCGACGGATCGAGCAGCAGCCAGAATCAGCCGATCGACCCGAGCTTTCTCGCGGGCGAAACCTGCCGCTGTGTTGCCGTATTGACTCCACCACATGTTCCATGCATCGACGTACGGAAGTGTGATGTCGAGCATTCGATCCCCAATCGATCCGACCATCAGTGGCGGTCCAGCGGGCCTGGGTGACCGCGGGTGAAGCACACATTGGTCAGCGTCGTAGAAGCTTCCGTGATAGTCGATCTCGCCGTCGGCGAGCAATGTCCTGATGATCGTGAACGCCTCCTCGAATCGGCTGATGCGCTTGTCGTAGGCGAAACCGAATGCGTCGTACTCGCGCTGATTCCATCCCGCACCGAGACCGAGGATCAGGCGACCCTGCGAGATCGCGTCGACCGTTGCAGCTTGTTTGGCCAACATTGCTGGTGCGTGAAAGCTCGTCGAGGCCACGAGCGGACCGAGTTCAATCGTGGTGGTTGCCTGAGCGATGGCAGCGAGTGTGGTCCATGCTTCCCACGGCCCGCGCGCACCCACTGCGAGGTCGTAGATGAGGTGGTCGCCGTACCACACGGAATCGAAGCCGACCACCTCCGCTGCTCGTGCCATCTCGATCAGTTCGGGGAACGGAACCTCCCATTCCACTTCAGGAAGCTGCACGCCGATCTTCATTCGTGGTATCGAGTTCGAAGCCATCTCGGGCACCGTAACCAACCAGCCTGCACACCGAACTGACCGCCACGAGACAGCGAATGGCGCGGGCCACGGCTGGTTGTCGCGTCGTGCTTCGAGTTTGGCAACGCGTTCGCGCGCCCCCGATTGAGCCGGACGACGCGACGTCGATCATCAAGACTCGGGTACCGCCTTCATCGGAGGCGACAGGGCGCTGACGTAATGGTCGGGGCCGGTCTGGGGAGGAACTGCGACGACAGCACGGTGATGGGCCACACACCCGCCGAGGGTGGGCAGGCTCTCCGTCGCTACCTGCGGAACCTCGTTGACTTTTCGCGCTCCGAGGCTCACTATCAGCGATAGATAAACTATGACTGATAGACAAGCGTCCACCAACGAGAAGAACCCGACAGCAACGCCGGACCGGCGCAGTCGGCGCCACATGGCCAAACGCTCCCGGATCATCGACAATGCGTGGTCGCTGGCCCGACGCGACGGTCTCAACGGCATCTCGCTTCGCGACCTCGCTGACAGTGTCGATCTCCGCCAGCCCTCGCTCTATGCGTATTTCGAATCGAAGCTCGATCTCTACGACGCGATGTTCGAGGACGGCCAACGACAGCTACTCGATCGCTGTCGGGCACGCGAACCCCTGCCGGATCCGCTGGAAGAACTCGTCGCCGTCGTCGAGGATCTCGTCCGGTTCTCGGGCGAGGATGTCGTTCGCCACCAACTGCTCTTCCAGCGCACCATCCCCGACTTCGAACCTTCGCCGGCGGCGATGGAACCAGCCCGGCAGTTCGTCGACCTCATGACCGAACGCTTGCGTGCCGCACGCTTGGACGATTCAGGCGATGTCGATCTCTTCTCGGCGGTCGTGTCCGGGTTGGCCCATCAGCAGGTGGCGAACGATCCCGGCGGCGATCGATGGGTGCTGCTCGCCCGCCGTGTCGTCGAGGTACTTGTCGCGGACGTCGACCGGCACTCATCCCGTCCAACGAGGAAGTCAGCAACAACAAGGAGAGCGAAGAAGTGACTCAGACCCCAACCGCAACCATCGACGTCGCCTCGATCAAACGCATCGACCACGACGAAGCAATGCAGATCACCGCCATCGAGAACCGCAAGTTCGCCGAGTTGATGGAATCACTGAGCCCCACCCAGTGGAGCACGCCGACCGAATGCACCCTGTGGGACGTTCGAGCCATGGCAGCCCACCTCGTCGGCTCAGCTGCAAGTCAAGCATCACCGCGTGAGTTCCTCCGCCAGAAGCGCGGCGGCAAACCGATCTGCAAGGAACTCGGTTCGCCGTTCTGGTGGGACGGAATGAACCAGTTGCAGGTACGCGAGCGCGCTTCGTCAACGGCGGAGCAGCTCATCGCCGAGTGGACCACGGCGTCGGCCAAGGCGCTCGAGTCGCGCACCAAGATGCCCCGGCCGATCGCCGGCCTGAAGCTGTTGAACCTCCCCGAACCCGTCGGACGCCAGCCGTTGTCGTATCTGTTCGACATCGGCTTCACCCGAGACGTCTGGGCTCACCGGATCGACATCGCCGAAGCCATCGCCGAGGAACCCGACCACGATGCCGCCCACGACGGACGCATCGTCGCCGACATCGTCGCCGAATGGGCTGCCACCCACGGCGAACCGTTCACCCTCGTCCTCGATGGTCCCGCTGGCGGCACGTTCGTGCAGGGGACCGACGGCGAGGAAGTCCACATCAGCGTCGTCGATTTCGTCCGCACACTCGCAGAGCGGACCACCGCGAGCGGCGTTCTCCGACACACCCTCCCACTCTGAGTTCTCGACCTGAAACCAAGGAACTACACCATGTCAGACACACTCATCGACGAGATCGCCGACGGGATCTACCGCTTGTCGACCTTCGTTGCCGATGTCGGCCCCACCGGCTTCACCTTCAACCAATTCCTCATCACCGACGACGAGCCTCTGCTGTTCCACACAGGCCAACGCATGCTGTTCGATTCGGTCAGCGAAGCCGTCGCCACCATCGTGCCGATCGAAACACTCCGCTGGATCACCTTCGGCCACGTCGAGGCCGATGAAGGCGGTTCCATGAACCAGTTCCTGGCCGCTGCACCGCGCGCGGAGGTCGCTCACGGCGCACTTGGTTGCATGGTGTCGCTC
>JBAWHL010000049.1:0-7323 GCA_049593815.1 Ilumatobacteraceae bacterium
GGAGTGGATGACGTCGCGGCTGGTGCCACGGACCAGCACTTTGGTGCCGGTCGGGATGACCAGCTGCCCCGAGGTCACGATCGGCTCGGTGATTCCACCACAGCCGTCCTGGACCGGGTAGTCCATCTCCCACCACCACTGCTGGCCGGTGACGTTGACGACGCACTCCGTGTCGGACGTGTCGTCGAGCGCCATCAGCGTGCCGACCGACGGGATCGCCACACCGATGAGGATCAGTGCGGGAATGATCGTCAGGGTGATCTCGAGCGCTGGCCTGCCGTGGCTCTGCTCCGGGAGCTCCTGACCGCGGTCACGGAACTTGACGACGATGATCGCGACGAACGTGAAGACGATGAGACCGACGACACCGGCGATGGCGAAGACCGGCCACTGCAGGTTGTGGATCATCTGGGCGTTCGGGCCGGCGGGGTCCCAGGTGTCCTGCGGAGCGTCCTGCGCACAGCCGGCAGCGAGGAGTCCGAGGCCCACGACGAGACCAGTTCGGGCAGTGCGGCTCATGGAAGTGACGGTAGTCCGGGAGGTCAACGGATGCCTTTTCGATCGGGGGTTACTCATGGCACAATCAGGTTCAGACGGGCCGAGTCGACGCCGGGCACGAAGAAGAAGTAGCCGTCCTCGGCGGTGATGCTCGGCGGGCCGATGATCAGCGTGATGTTCTGTGCTCCACCGTCCTCGACGAGAGCGGTGCAGACGAGGTGGGGCTCGACGACCTCTTCGCCGTCGTGCTCGACGATGTGGGTTCCGATGTCGACCGACATGCGACGGTCCTCGCCCGAGTCGTTGTAGAAGATCACGTTGTTCGGGTTCGAGCGGGGCAGGGTCAGACCCTCCGAGCCGGGCTCGACGGGACCGTCGAGTTCGTAGGTGAGCTCACCTGATTCCGTGAGGGTGATGTAGGCCGCCGCGGAGGCGGTGGCTGCGACGCGCTGTGAGGCGCCGTGGTCGGACGGGAACTCGTCGGGGCTGGTGCAGATGCCCGTGCCCTCCTCGGCGAGTTGCTCGGTCGAGTGGTGGGGGTGGATCTCGCGTTCGCCGTCGACGCCGGCAGCGACACCGCCGGCGACGAGACCGACGACGCCGACCCCGATCACACCGGCCACCGCGCGCGACTTGAGCGCCGGGCGATAGGCGAAGAAGAACGCGAACACCACGATGATCGTGCCGAGGATCGAGAAGGCGATGACCGTGTTGGTCTTGGACAGCCACAGCATGATGCGGCTGAACGAGTACACGATGATGCCGATGCCAACCGCGGCGGCGAGCGGGAACTCGAGCGGGTTGGCGATGCGCGAGCGGACGCCGGCGTTGTGCGTCGCGTCGGCCGATGCCCGTTCGGACCACGCCTGGGCGGTCCATTCGGCGCCGGCAGCGAGCAGGATCACGATGCCGATCGTGAAGACCGACTGCTGCGTGACCAGGCCGACCGCCACGACGACGGCGCCGAGGGCGAAGACCATCGGCCACACGCTGTTGGCGGGGGCGGCCGCCGCTGCGGGGGCGGTGTCGGTCGAGGAGATCTCGTCGGCCCAGACGTTCGCGTCACGGGTGAAGAGGTTGACACCGGCGAGGAAGCCGAGGGCCACCGCTGCCGACACGAGTCCGATGGTGCCCTGCGCATCGCTCTGCGTCACGCCGTAGGCGATCGCAGCGATGGTCGCGAGGACCGTGGATCCGATGAGGAATTTTGAACCTGTGGTGATCATTCAGTGGCTCACTTGGTGACGTAGACGAGGAACCAGATGGCGGCGTAGACAACCGACATCGCGTACCAGTAGAGGGCGTGGGCTGTCAGGAGCTCGAGGTCTGCGGTGCGGCCGCCGAGGTATCGGAAGGCGGCGACGGTGGTCATGACGACCCCGATGATCATGAGCGCCATGAACACGCCGGTGATGGCGTAGAACATCGCGGCGTAGGTGCCGTCGCCGATGCCGAGGCCCATCTCGTGGAAGACGAATGCCTGGGCGTTGATCACCATGAGTGCGACGAGGGCGGTGCATCCGAGGGCGAAGACCGTGTGACCGCGGTCCTTGCGTCGGGCGCTCCACAGTGCCCACTGGGCGAAGATGCAGATGCCGATGAAGGCGATCAGGATGACGTTGGTCGGTACTTCGGGGATGGTCACCCCGTCGGGGACCCAGGTGCCCTCGGTGTCGATCGCGTCGCCGCGTTGGAGGGCCCAGATGGCGAGCATGCTGCCCGTCATCATGAAGATCGCCACGATGGCGAGGGACATGCCGACGAGCACCTGGCGCTGCGGAGCAGGCGGTGCGGCGGCGGGAAGTGCGTGCATCAGGCGTCGCTCCCGTCGTTGGATGCGGAGAGGTTCATCTTGAGGTCGAGCAGCGGCTCGGCGGAGTGGACGACCGGCACGTCGACGAAGTTGTCACGCGGGGCCGGCGAGGTGGTGGTCCACTCGATCGTCTGCGCGTCCCACGGGTCGTCGCCGACGCTGTCGTCACGCTTGAACGAGGTGAGTGCGAGGCCGATGAAGGCGAGCACGGTGAGGGCCATGATCCCGTGGCCGACGAGCGACAGGATGTTCCAGATGGCGAGGTCGTCGTCGCTGTAGAACGGGCCCGACTCCTGGTCGAGGAAGCCGGCGATGTACAGCGGGAAGGCGGCCAGGATGGTGCCGGTGACGCCGAGCAGGGCGAGCGGGATGGACTTGACGCCACCCAACTTGCTGCCCCACAGCTTGGGCGCCCAGTGCACGATGGCGCCCATGGCGGCGAGCGCTGCGCCGTACACGACGTAGACGAGGGTCGCTTCGGCGAAGACGGTGCCCTGCAGGCCGAGGTCCTCGACGGAGTAGAGCAGGTTGCCGACCATGCCGACGAGCACCATCGCGAACCCGAAGAAGGAGAACAGCAGCGCCGGGGTGACGTTGAGCTTCATGCCCCGCTGGGGGCGGGCCATGGCCAGCAGGACGAGCACCACGATCGTGACACCGAGCAGCGGGAGGGCGTTGAACAGCAGGAACGGAACGAGGTCCTTGACCTTCGTCTCGAGGTCGTCGGTGCTCAGTTGGCTGCCGGACCACGGCAGGCTCTGGACGCTCTGCTGGGTTGTGCCGGCGAGGGCAGCGACGCCGACGAGGGCGATGCCGCCGAACAGGACGCCTCGGGCGGGGGTGCGCTTGCCGAAGGTGACCGGCACGAGCTCGGCGAGCAGGCCGATCGCCGGGATGGCGAACAGGAACGTCGTCGGTTGCGTCATCATCCAGCCGACCCACTCGATGATGCCGACGTTGCCGCCGAAACCGGTGCGAGCGTTGCGGTGGTCGAGGAAGAGGTAGGTGAGCGTCCCGAGGAAGACGGGCATCACGAGGATGACACCGAGCGAGTAGACGAGGGCCGACCAGGTGAACGGCGGGACGCGCCGCATGGTCATGCCGGGCGCCCGGGTGGTGAGGATGCTGGTGGCGACGGCGCCGGAGGTGGCGGTGAGGCCGATGGCCATCAGGCCGAGACCGGCGATGAAGAGGTCGACCATGTCACTGTCGCTGCCGGCGGTGCCGCCGTTGGCGAGCAGGGAGACGAAGGTGAGGATGGCGCCGCCGAGCCACATCCAGAATCCGGCGGAGGCCAGGCGGGGGAAGGCGATCGAGCGTGCGCCGAGCTGCAGCGGCACGAAGGCGACGCATGCGGCCATGGCCAGCGGCAGCAGTGCTGCGAAGACGAGCCCGACGTGTTGGGCGTCGATCAGTTGCGGCAGCACCTCGATGTCGAGGGCGACGTCTGCGCCGTCGAGCCGCTCGATGCCGATCAGCACGTTGATGACGGCGGTGGCCAGGAGGCCGATCAGCCCGCCGGCGAGATAGAGGCGTCCTGTGACCTTGTGGTCGGTGGACGTGAAGATGCCCGCGAGCCACCCGAGCATCGTGGATGCATGAGCGGTGTCGCTGCTGGAGGGAGCTGCGACGGCGTCGGAACTGGATTCGATGGTGGTCATACGGGTTGAGAACTCACTTGTTTGACTTCGAAACGTGGCACGGCACGGACGACGGCGAGACTACTTGGATCGGGTCGATTCGGCCGAAATCCTCGCGCATCTCGACCGGGAATCACGGTTCTCACCAGCCGTAGCGCACCAGGACGTCGAGGGTCATGGCACCGAAGAGCACCGTGACGTAGGTGATGGAGAAGCCGAACAGCCGCATGCTGGCCGCTGGTGTGGGGTGGCGCTGCAGGGCGATCGTGCCGGCGATGAACATGACGCCGAGCACCGCTGCGGTGATGCCGTAGATCCATCCGAGGTCGGCGACGGGGATCAGGACGAGCGTCGAGATGACCAGCGCGATCGTGTACCAGATCATCTGGCGGACGGCGTCGGCGAGGGGGACGACCGTGGGCAGCATGGGCACGTCGGCGGCGCGGTAGTCGTCGGCGTACTTGACGGCGAGCGCCCAGAAGTGTGGGGGCGTCCAGAGGAACATGGCGATGAAGAGGACGATCGGTGCCCAGCTGAGCGAGTCGGCCACGGCGGCCCATCCGACGAGGACGGGCACGGCACCGGCGGCGCCGCCGATGACGATGTTCTGACGGCTCGTGCGCTTCAGCCACAGCGTGTAGACGCCGACGTAGAAGGCCGCAGCGCTGAACGCGAGAACGGCGGAGAGCAGGTTGGCGCCGGCCCAGAGCACGGCGAACGCGGCGACCTGGAGCATCGAGGCGAAGATCAGCGCGTTGCGGGGGGCGATGACGCCGGTGACGAGCGGGCGGTTCTGGGTGCGCTCCATCAGGGCGTCGATGTCGCGATCGACGTACATGTTGAAGGCGTTGGCACTGCCTGCGGACAGGGTGCCGCCGATGAGCGTGATGATCACGAGCGACCAGGGTGGCCATCCCTGCTCGGCCAGCACCATGGTCGGAACCGTGGTGATCAGGAGCAGTTCGATGATGCGCGGTTTCGTCAGCGCGATGTAGGCGCCGACGACCGTGGTCGGGGTACGGCGACTGCCGTGGGCGACGCCGCCCGGCGCGAGCCGGGACGGGACGAGGGGGCGACTGCCAACGGCCATGACCGCCCCATCGTACGGTGCCGATTCCGACGCGCCCAACGCAAGTGTCGAACACATGGCACACAACGGTGTTCCCGGCCCGGTTCTCGCGCAACCGCGGGCCCGGCAGGCAGACTGGTGGGATGCCGACGACGCTCGAACCCGTGGAGGTGATCGACCCGGACCTGGACGACTCGCCGGCGACGGACCGCCCGTGGGTGGTGCTGGTGTGGAACGACCCGGTGAATCTGATGAGCTACGTGACCTACGTGTTCCAGAAGCTGTTCGGGTTCTCCAAGGAGAAGGCGACCGAACTGATGCTCGACGTGCACAACAAGGGTCGCGCCGTGGTCGCATCGTGCGGTCGCGAGGAGGCCGAGATGCACGTCTTCCGCCTCCACGAGCACAGCTTGTGGGCGACGATGGAACACGATGGCCCGACGTCGTAAGTTCGTCCCCCCGGTCGACGCCGTCGACGGCGGGTGGCAGATCACGCTCGACGCGGACGAACGCGATCTGCTGGTTCGGCTGATGGGCGAGCTGCGCGAGCTGATCACGGGCCCCGGCGACAACGAGTTGGTGCGCCGCCTCTTTCCGACCGCGTATCCCGACGACGAGGAGAAGGAGGACGAGTACCAGCGCCTCATGCGCGAGGAGTTGGTGACGAGTCGACTCTCGGCGATCGAGACGGTCACCACCGTCCTCGATCCGGATCGGACCGGTCTCCTCGACGAGGGTCAGACGGTCGCCTTCATGCAATCGATCAACGCGGTGCGGCTGGTGCTCGGCTCGATGCTGGGGATCACCGACGACGAGACCGCCGACGCGGCCGACGAGGCCGACAGCCCCGAGCATCACCTCTACGACTTCCTGAGCTGGATCCTCGACTGGACGGTCCGCTCGCTCTCCGCAGCGCTGTAGATCCAGGGCCCACAGCAGGCGGACACTTCCCCTCCGGCGAGTTCGGCGCCCACTGTGCAGCGTGCACGAGGCCGACGCGACCGACGACGGAATCGCGGGTCCGCGTCAGCAACTAGGTTGTGCGCACGCTCGTGGGGACGCCGTTGGGAAGGAGCAGCGGGTGGGGGTTGCGCTCTCAAGACCGGGCCTGGCAACGTCCAGGTCGACTCGGAGTCGTCGGCACGACGACCTGAGGATCGCGGCCGGGGTTGCCGCCGCGGCCACGCTCTCGATCGCACTGCTCACCGCCGTTCTGTTCGGCCACGTGCCCGCACCATCGGGCCTCGCCGTGCTCGCCCTCGTCCCAGCAGCGATCATCGACGTGCGAGAGCGACGCCTTCCCGACACCTGGGTGGCCGGTTCCGTCTGCGTTCTGGTGGTGGCGACCATGATCGCCTGGGTCATCGACACACCACCTGACGTGGGACCGGCGCTGGCGGCGGGAGTCATCGTGTGCGGACCGATCCTGCTGCTGCATCTGCTCTCCCCGGCGTCGATGGGCTTCGGCGACGTGAAGACCGCTGCCGTGATCGGGTTGGCGGTCGGCACGGTCGACTGGAAGCTCGGCGTCGTCGCGCTCACGCTCGCCGCTGGCAGTGCGGCGACGTTCGGCGTCGTGACTCGGGCTCGAACCGTGGCCTTCGGACCGTTCCTGCTGCTCGGCGCCTGGGCCGCCCTGCTCGGCAACACCATGTGGTTGTCCTCGCTGACCGATGGACCGGTTGCCCCATGACATCCCAGGCCACCCGCGGCGCTGGGCGCACGGCCGATGGAGCCGACGGAGCCGACCGCGCTGATCAGTCGCGCGGGTTCCAGCCGTCCAGCCGCCGTCGCAACCGGATCGCTGCGGGCGTGCTGCTCGCGGCGGTGGCGATCGGCGGAAACGCCTTGGTCTACACGAATCTCAACGAGGCAGAACCCGTCGTGCAGGTCGTGCGCGATGTCCCAGCCGGCGCCCAGATCACCTCGGACATGTTGCGCACCGTCGATGCGGAGGTCGACTCGACGGTCAACGTGATCGCGGGCGATCAACTCGACGCACTGATTGGCGCCTATGCCAAGGTGAGGCTCGTCTCGGGCTCGCTGGTCACCGCGGAATCGATGCAGAGCGAACCCCTCGTGGGGGCGGGAAGCGCCGTCGTCGCGATCCAGGTGACCGATGGGTCGCTTCCGATCGGGCTCCGTGAACGCGTTCCCGTCCTGTTGGTGATCCCGGCAGGGTCGTCCGCATCCACCGAGGGTGCGCCCACGTCGATCCTCGGCCGGGTCGTCGGCCTCCCAGCGTCGACGAACTCGGCGCTCGGCCTCGAGTCGCTGTCGGTCGAAGTGGCCCGGGTCGACGC
>JBAWHL010000050.1:0-6417 GCA_049593815.1 Ilumatobacteraceae bacterium
CCCTCGAACGCATCGGCGTCCAGGACTACCTGATCTGGTACGACGGCGGTTGGAGCGGCGGAGCGGCGACGTTCCAGGCACCCGACATCCCGCCTGCGCTCGTCACTCGCGTGAACGACGAGGGCACCTCGGCGAGCCAGGTGGTGTCCATCGACGACGAACTGAACGTGGTCGTCGGCTGGGACATTCCCACGATCGGCTCGTACTTCGAAGCCTTCAGTCTCGACGAGGCCGACTCGACGCTGTCGAGTCTGCGGCTGTCGCTGACGCTTGCCGCCGGGATCAGCACCGGGCTCGGCATCCTGCTCGGTGTGTTCTCGGCCCGACGCGCGGTCCGGCCGGTCGGCTCCGCGGCCCAGGCTGCGTCTGCGATCGCCGGCGGTCGGCTGGACACCCGTCTGGAGTCGACCGAGGACCCCGATCTGCGGATCCTGACCGAGTCGTTCAACGACATGGCCGAGGCGTTGCAGCTCCGCGTGGAACGCGATGCCCGCTTCGCCTCCGACGTCAGCCACGAACTCAGATCACCGCTGATGACGCTGTCGGCCTCGGTCGAGGTCATGGAGGCCCGTCGCGAGGAACTCCCCGAGCGTTCCAAGGCGGCGTTGGACCTGTTGGCCAGTGATGTGGTCCGCTTCCAGGGGCTCGTCGAGGACCTCCTCGAGATCTCCCGGTTCGATGCCGGCGCGATCCGACTGCACATGGAGGAGCTGCTCGCCGCCGAGTTCGTCCGTCAGGCGATCGCCGTCAGCTCACTCCCCCAGACGCCCGTCACGGTCGCTCCCCGCGCTGAACTCGCGCTGATCCGTGGCGATCGCCGACGACTGGCTCGCGTGATCGCCAACCTCATCGACAATGCCCGCGCCTACGGCGGCGGCGAACCAGAGGTGTCGATCACCGTGCTCGATGCCGACGACGAACCGATGTCACACATCCTGATCGCCGTGGAAGACCGCGGGCCGGGCGTCGCTCCCGAGGAGCGCGACCTCGTCTTCGAACGGTTCGCTCGTGGCGGTGGGGCCGGCCGACGCACAGGCAGCGAAGGCGCCGGCCTGGGCCTGTCGCTGGTCGACGAACACGTCCGCATGCATGGCGGTCGCGTCTGGGTCGAAGATCGCCTCGACGGCGAATCCGGTGCCCGGTTCGTGATCGAGTTGCTGGCGGTCGAACTGGAGGACGAATGAAGCGCATCCTCGTGCTCCTCGCCCTGGCGGCGGTCGCCGTGTCGTCGTGTTCGATCCGCCCCGACGCGACTCCGAGCGACCTCCCCGCGGAGCGCAGCAACGTGTTCGGGGAACCGGCCACCGGTGACGAGGCCGCGGGAACCAGTCGAATCTTCCTGCTCGCCCCGGCGACCCCTGACCAGCCCCAGCGCCTCCGGTCGGTGCTGCGCGATGTGGTCGCCGCGCCCGAGGACGTGCTCCGCTCGCTGTTCGCTGGACCCAATGCCGCGGAACGGGACGGTCAGCTCGACACGGCGATTCCTGCCGAGGTCGAGCTCCTGGGGACACTAACGCTGAGTCAGGTGCTCACGGTCGACGTCACCGACGCCTTCGACGACCTCACCCCGGACGGGCTCCGTCTGGCCGTCGCCCAGATCGTCACGACCGCCACGGAGCTCGACGGTGTCGAGTCCGTGCGGCTGCGGATCGACGGCGAGTCGAGGGTCTGGCCTGCCGCGAACGGCGAACTCGTCGACGGGCCGTTGACACCGTTCGACTACCCCGGGCTCGTCGAGTCGACCCAACCTGCGTTCCCCGCCGTCCCGTCGAACCGGTCGTGACGTTGGACGCGTCACCTCGGCACTGCTAGGCACTGGCACATGGCATGGGACAACAGCCGCCCGGTTCCCTGGGAACGGCTCATACGCGACTGGTTGGTGTACGCCGCGATCATGACGGTGGTGTTCGTCGTGTTCTTCCGCGGCGACAACATGATCGGAGCGATCGCCGGCGTCTTGATCAGCGGCCCGCTCTACCTGGGCTTCGGCGCCGTGCTGGCGAAGTTCGGCTACACCCGCAAGCGGTTCAAGGAACTGCGCGCGGAAGCGAAGGAAGCTCCTGCCCGGACGACGCAGGCCGAGTCGGTCGACCCCGAGGCCCCTCGCCCCCGGCCCGCCCCGACCAGCCGTACGTCGGGCGGAACCCAGCGACCGAAGTCGAGCACGAAGCGCAAGCGATGAACGGCGGCACCTGCGTCATCGCCATCGACGCCGGCACGACCGGGGTGCGCAGTCGAGCGGTGTACACCGACGGCCGACCTGCGGTGTCTGCGTACCGCGAGTTCGCACAACACTTCCCGACGCCGGGGTGGGTCGAACACGACGCGACCGAGATCTGGGCGGTCACCAGCGCCACCCTGCTCGAGGTCGTCGAGGAGGTCGGGCTCGACAACGTCGCGGCGATCGGCATCACGAACCAACGCGAGACCGTGCTCGCCTGGAATCGCTCGACCGGCGCCCCCTACGGCACCGCCATCGTGTGGCAGGACCGGCGAACGGCGCAGCGCTGCGGCGAGTTGGAGGCTGCGGGTCATCTGCCACTCGTGCGTGCGCGCACCGGGCTCGTGCTCGATCCGTACTTCTCGGGCAGCAAGGTCGAGTGGTTGCTGGCGAATCGTGACATCCCCCTCGACGACGACCTCGCGATCGGGACGATCGACGCCTGGCTCATCTGGAACCTGACGGGCGGCGAGGTCTTCGCGACCGACATCACCAACGCCAGCCGCACGATGCTCTGCAACATCGTCACACGAACCTGGGATCCCGACCTCTGCGATCTGTTCGGCGTGCCGATGGCCGCGCTGCCGACCATCGTGCCCTCGAGCGGGCGAATCGGTGTCACCGTCGCATCGCCCGAGGTCCCCGGTGGGATTCCGGTCAGCGGCGTGGCAGGCGACCAGCAGGCCGCCCTCTTCGGTCAGGCATGCCTACGCCCGGGGATGGCCAAGAACACCTACGGCACCGGGTCGTTCGTCCTGCTCAACGTCGGCGAGTCCTGCCCGGCGCCGACGGACGGCATGCTCACCACCGTCGCCTGGACGCTTGCCGACGGCACCACCCACTACGCGCTCGAGGGTTCCATCTTCGTCACCGGGGCAGCGATCCAGTGGCTGCGAGACGGGCTGCAGATCATCGATGACGCGAGCGAGATCGGACCGCTCGCCGAGTCGGTCGACGACAGTGGCGGCGTGTACGTCGTCCCTGCCTTCACCGGGCTCGGCTCACCGTGGTGGGACCCGTACGCGCGCGGTTCGATCTTCGGGATCACGCGGGGTACGGGACGATCGGAGATCGCCCGTGCGGTGGTCGAGTCGATGGCCTACCAGACCCGCGACGTCGTCGACGCGATGGAGTCCGCCAGCGGGACGAAGCTCCTCGAGTTGCGCGTCGACGGCGGTGCAGCGGTGATGGACGTGCTCTGCCAGTTCCAGGCCGATCAGCTCGGCGTCGCGGTGCAGCGACCGACCGAACGGGAGACCACCGCACTCGGTGCGGCGTTCCTGGCCGGGCTCGCCGAGGGCGTGTGGGCGAGCACCGACGACCTCGAGGCCGCCTGGGCGCTCGACGCCGAGTTCACCCCCGCCGAGGACCGGTTGATCCCCGACATGTTGCACACCCAGTGGCTGCGCGCCGTCGAGCGCTCCGGCGGCTGGGCGACGGACTGATCTCGAACTGACCTCAGCCGGCGGAGATGATGCCGTCGGCGAGCCGGGCGAGCAGCGAGAACCTGACACGTTCGCGTTCGTGGATCGGGTTGCCGGCGCGACCAGCAGCCACCGTCATCTGCGACGCCGGCAGCGACGCCCACAGCACGTCGCTGGGCGCCGAGTCGTCGAGGCCGTCGAGATGCTCGCTTCCCGCGACGAAGGCGCTGAGCCACTGCAGGTCCGGCGCGTCACCGAGCTGGGCCACGAACTGACCGTCGCGAACGACGGCCACCCAGTCGGTCTCGGTGAACCGCTGGACCCCGGCGATCAGCACGTCGAGCCGTTCGGCTGGAGCGCATTCGACGATCGCCGCGCCGAGTGCCAGTGCCGACAGACTGGGATCGGTGCGTTCCTCGTCGACCTCGCGGATGCTCTCGACCGAGACGCCGTCGACCGCGTCGATCTCCGCGGTCAGCAGCCGCATGAGGTCGCGCGACGGGAGCGCGACGGTCAATTCGTCGATCGCCCGACCGCCGCCCTGTTCGAGGACCTCGATCGACAAGACGTCACCGCGCACCGCCCCGACCCGGCTCGCCACTTGGCCGAGCGCACCAGGACGGTCGGGCATCCAGACACGGACGACGATCGTGATCACCGGCCGAAACGTAGCGTCGGCGTTCACGACCCCGGTCACCAGCAGGTGACCATCGTGTTACATCGTGCGGCGGTCAGCCCAGCTTGGGCAGTCCGCGACGCAGGTTGCGAATCGCCTGGTGGATCCGCTTCTCGTTCTCGATCAGCGCGAACCGCACGAAGCCCTCGCCGCCCGGTCCGAACCCCACACCCGGCGACAGTGCGACATCGGCGTCGCGGACGATCAGCGAGCAGAACTCGACGGAATCCATCTCGGCGTACGGCTCGGGGATCGGGGCCCACACGAACATCGATCCGCCCGGCTTGGGGATGTCCCAACCGATGCGACCGAGCCCCTCGATCAGTGCATCGCAACGCGATTCGTAGGTCGCGCGCACCTCGTCGGGGAACTCGGGTGCTTCGTTGATCGTCACCGTCGACGCGATCTGGACCGGCTGGAACATGCCGTAGTCGAGGTAACTCTTGAGCTTGACGAGCGCCTGGACGACCTCGGCGTTGCCGAGGAGGAAGGCGCTGCGCCAGCCCGCCATCGAGAAGCTCTTGGTCATCGAGTACAGCTCGACCGCGCATTCCTTGGCCCCGTCGGCCTGGAGGATGCTCGGCGGCTGGTGTCCGTCGAAACCGACGTCGGCGTAGGCGAAGTCGTGCACGACGATCATCTCGTGCTCGCGGCAGAAGTCGACGACGCGCTGCATGAACGCCAGGTCGACGGTGGCGCCGGTCGGGTTGTGCGGGAACGAGATCACGAGCACCCGCGGCTTGGGCCAGCCGACGTCCCACGCCGTCTGCAGGCTGTCCATGAAGTCGTCGGCGAAGTGTTCGCGCTGGTCCGGGTCGGCCAGGAACTTCATCGGCACCTGGCGAAGGTCGGCGCCGGCGAACAGCGGGCCGTAGATGTGGATCGGGTAACTCGGGCTGGGAACGATCGCCGCGTCACCCCGGTCGAGCAGCACCCACATCAGGTGGCTGAAGCCCTCCTTGGAGCCGATCACGTTGGTGATCTCGAGTTCGGGGTCGAGGTCGACGTCCCACTTGTTCTTGTAGTAG
Source organism: Ilumatobacteraceae bacterium (assembly GCA_049593815.1). Taxonomy (GTDB): domain Bacteria; phylum Actinomycetota; class Acidimicrobiia; order Acidimicrobiales; family Ilumatobacteraceae; genus Sva-07. Next base: position 5,350 of record JBAWHL010000050.1, read on the forward strand.
CCGGCGATCGCTTCGCGCAGCTTCGGGAGTCCCCGACTCAGCGAATAGCGGTGGTTCTTCGGGTTCTGTGCGGCCTCGGCCAACTTGTCGACGGCGATCTGCGGCGAGGGGATGTCGGGGTTGCCGAATCCGAGGTCGACGACGTCGGCTCCGCCGCGACGTGCCTCGATCTTCAGCCCGTTGATGATGGAAAAGACATACGGGGGAAGATTTTCGATGCGCCGGAACTCCATCCCTCTGACGCTACCGCTCGACCGTGTGCGATGCTGGACGCAATGCCGAAGACACCTGCCCCCGACTGCATCCACGTGATCATCGAGATCCCCCGTGGAAGCCGCAACAAGTACGAGATCGACCACGAGGACGGACGGATCTACCTCGACCGACGCCTCTTCACGGCGACCACGTACCCGGCCGACTACGGGTTCGTGCCCGACACCCTCGCGGGCGACGGCGACCCGCTCGACGCGCTCGTGCTCCTCGAGGATCCCGTCTACCCGGGCGTCGTCGTCGAGTGTCGTCCCGTGGGCGTGCTGTACATGCGTGACGAGGCCGGCGAGGACGCCAAGTTGATCTGTGTGCCGCCGAAGGAGCCGCGCTTCGCGGCAGTCAACGACATCAGCGAGCTGAACCCGCAGCTGATCGAGGAGATCCAGCACTTCTTCAACGTGTACAAGGCACTCGAGCCCGACAAGCACTCCAGCACCGCCGGCATGGGCGGCCGCGCCGAGGCCTGGGCCGAGATCGAACAGTCCAAGGCCCGCTACGTCCCCCACTGACCCCCGGCCGGTTCGCCGGGGAGGAGCGCGGCGCCGACGGCACCGGCGAGGTGGCCCCACGTCGCGAACTCGATGCGTGGAATCGGGCGCAGCTCCGGTTGGTAGATCAGCTGTTGGAACCAGGAGACGATCGGGCCGAGATAGAGATCCGCGCCCTGTGCCAGTCCCCCACCGAGCACGAACAGCTCCGGGTCGAGGGCGTTGGTCAGGTTCGACAGCCCGAGCGCGACCCAGCGACCGAACTCGTCGATGACCGCCAGCGCGTCCGGATCACCGGCGAGCGCTGCTG
>JBAWHL010000051.1:0-1800 GCA_049593815.1 Ilumatobacteraceae bacterium
CACCGGTCGACGGAACATCTTGGCCACGATCACGAGGGCGAGCACCATGACGAGCGTGGCGTGCCGCCAGCGACCGACCGATGCGTAGAGCTCCTTGAGGATCGACCCACCACCGAAGACGACCGCGTCGCAACGGCGGATCCGCCCGAGCAGTGCGAGCCGACCGGATGCCGTGTCGAACACGTCGACGTCGTAGCGACCGTCGAGGGCCGCCGCGGTGCGGGCCGGGTCGTAGGAGTTGACCATGAACCGGTGTTGGGAGCCCAGCTGACCGAGGAACGTCTCGAGCAGCAGCTCGTCACCGACGTTAAACTGACCGTGGGTGCCGAGAAAGAGGACATCACGACAGACGGGCGGGCGACCATCACCCGTGGCCGCGTCGAGCGGGGCGGGGCGGGGCTGGACGTCGTTCGCAGACATGCCACCAGACAATCCGACCCGGGTCAGGCGCTGCACAACGTCAGATCAAGCCTGGATCAAGAAGCGGGGCACGCCCGCCGACCGTCAGGCCAGCTTTTCGACGAACGCTTCGAGTTGGCGCAGGTTGCGGCACTCGTAGACGCCGTCGGTGTGGGCGCCGTAGTCGCCCACGATCGAGTCGCCGGTGTTCCAGTACGACTTCGGCTCAGGATTGAGCCAATAGACGTGGCGAGCCTTGTGCTGGATCTCCTTGACGACCCACGAAGCGCTCGCGTGATAATTGTTGCGGGCGTCGCCGAGCAGCAGCACCGTCGTCTTGGGCCCGACGTCCTTGCCGTATCGCTCCCAGAAGACCTCGAACGCGTGGCCGTAGTCGGAATGGCCGTCGACCCAGACGACGTCGGCCTCGGTGTTGACCCGGTGGATCGCCTCTTGGATGTCTTCGGTCTGACGGAAGTAGTCGGTGACTTCGTCGATGCCGTCGATGAACACGAACGACCGCACCTTCGAGAACTGGCCGGAGATCGCGTACACCAGCATCAGCGTGAACCGGGCGAACGCCGCCACCGAACCGGAGATGTCCGCGACGACCATCAGCTCGGGCTTGGCCGGTCGCGGGTATTTGAACTTGGGCTCGGCCGGCACACCGCCGTAGCTGAGCGAGTGGCGCACCGTGTTCCGGAAGTCGAGCGGGCCCTTGCGGCCGTGCTTGCGCTTGCGGGCCAAACGGGCCGCGAGCTTGCGGGTCAGCGGTTGCAGGGCCTTCTTGAGCGACTGCATCTCGTCGCGTGACGCATGCATGAACTCGACGTCTTCGGGCAGCGGCTTGCGCAGCGTCTTGGCCATCGCCTCGACGCCACGGTCGGCGACGAGCCGACGCCGGATCTCGGCTTCGATCTCCTTCTTGAACTCGTCGATGCGGTGTTCGAACTCGTCGCGCTCGAGCCGCTCTTCGAGGTGGGTCAGCTCACCACCGTCGGCGTCTTGCGCCGTCTGGTCCATCAGCTGGTCGAGCATGCCGTCGAGGTCGAGGTTCCGCAGCGTGCGGTACAGGTAGTACGTACCGCCGACCGGGCGACCCGGTTCCATGCCGGCGAACCGCTTGACGGCCTGCTTGGCGAGGGCACGCATCATCGCCTGGTCGCCGTTGAGCAGCGCCTGCATCAGCATCTGGGAGATCTCTTCGGGCGTGAGCGCATCCATCGCTCCCCCACCCTCGCTGCCCTCGCCCTGCTGATCGGCCTCCTGCATCTCGCGCCAGAGATCGTCGATCGCGCTCTCGTCGCCCTAGGCGAGCCGGTACTCGGGTCCGCGCAGCGAGAAGTACACCTCGAACACGGTCTCGAACGCACGCCAGTGGGCGTTGTTCTTGATCAGGGT
>JBAWHL010000052.1:0-3108 GCA_049593815.1 Ilumatobacteraceae bacterium
CCGATGGCGAGCCATGGCGTCGACGTCACCGACCCCCTCGATGCCGGCGTCGCGTCCTTGAGGTGCCACGACCTGTACCTGCGCAATCTCGGCGGTGACGGCGCCATGACCGATCCCGACGCGTTCCTGCGATCCGCTGCCGAAGCGGGCGGCGAACGCCTCGGCGTCGCACTGGCCGCCACCTTCGAAGTCGTCTCGATCTGAGCTCGGCAACGGGGCATAGCACACGGCCGCGGAATTCAGGCGGACCGCCCATTGGTTCTGGAAAATACCGCCGCTAGCATGACACGCCGGTCTGTTCGCAGGCTCCGACGTTCTGCGTCGGTACAGGTCACCAGAGATCAAAACGTCATGTCCCGTGCGTCAGCTGTGTGCTGTCGTGCCCGATACACCCCGAGAAGAGTGAGGAGAAGCCCCTGCCGAAGCCAAAGGAAGACGCGATCGTGCTGGAAGGCAAGATCCTCGAATCGCTTCCGAACGCCATGTTCAAGGTCGCGCTCGACAACGGGCACGAAGTCTTGGCACACATCTCCGGAAAGATGCGGATGCACTACATCCGAATCCTCCCCGGAGACAAGGTGCAGGTGGAACTCACCCCCTACGACCTCACCCGAGGTCGCATCACATACCGCTACAAGTAGTCCGAAACAGCACGAGTAGAGAGCAACCATGAAAGTACGACCCAGCGTCAAGCCGATGTGCGACAACTGCAAGGTGATTCGTCGCCATCGTCGCATCATGGTCATCTGCACCAATCCCCGCCACAAGCAGCGTCAGGGCTGAGGGGCACAGGAGAATCACATGGCACGTATCGCCGGCGTCGACATCCCCCGCGAAAAGCGGTTGGAGATTTCGCTCACTTACATCTTTGGCATCGGTCTGCCCACGTCGCAGACGATCTGCGCGGAGCTCGACCTCGACCCCAACACCAAGGTGTCCAATCTGACCGAGGACGAGGTCAATCGGATCCGTACCTACATCGATCAGAACCTCAAGATCGAAGGTGACCTGCGACGCGACGTGCAGGGTGACATCAAGCGCAAGATCGAGATCGGATGCCTCCAGGGCGTCCGTCACCGCAAGGGCTTGCCGGTTCGCGGCCAGCGCACGCACACCAACGCTCGTACCCGCAAGGGCCCGAAGCGCACGGTCGCCAACAAGAAGAAGGCAGTGAGGAAGTAATGGCGAAGCAGACCACGACTCGCCGTCCGCGCAAGCGTGACCGCAAGAATGTCAGCACGGGCATCGTGCACATCAAGAGCTCGTTCAACAACACGATCGTCTCGATCACCGACACCGAGGGCAACGTCATCGCATGGGCGTCCTCGGGCGGGGTCGGGTTCAAGGGCAGCCGCAAGAGCACGCCCTACGCCGCACAGCAGGCAGCCGAGAAGGCTGGCAAGGCGGCAATCGAGCACGGCCTGCGCCGCGCCGAAGTCCAGGTCAAGGGCCCGGGTTCGGGCCGCGACACCGCGGTCCGCTCGATCCAGCAGACCGGCATCGAGGTCACCTCGATCAAAGACGTCACACCCGTGCCCCACAACGGGTGCCGCCAGCCGAAGCGTCGGCGCGGTTAAGGAAGGCTGAGTCATGGCTCGTTACACCGGACCCAAGGTGCGCATCTCGCGCCGCCTGTCGGTCAACATCTTCGAAAACGAAAAGGGACGTCAGGCGCTCGAGCGTCGGCCCTTCCCTCCCGGCCAGCACGGCCGCACCCGTCGCCGCAACGCCGGCAGCGAGTACCTCGCCCAGATGCAGGAGAAGCAGAAGGCGAAGTACATCTACGGCGTGCTCGAGAAGCAGTTCCACAAGACCTACCTCGAGGCCCAGCGCATGCAGGGACCGACCGGTGAGATCCTGTTGCGTCTGCTCGAGCAGCGTCTCGACAACGTCGTCTACCGCGCCGGTTGGGCATCCAGCCGTCCGCAGGCCCGCCAGTTCGTGAACCACGGTCTGATCCATGTCGACGGCAAGCGCGTCGACATCGCCAGCTTCCGGTGCAAGACCGGCCAGGTCATCTCGCTGTCGCCCAAGGCGCAGAAGATGATCGTCGTGCAGCACAACATCGACACGCTCGACCGCTCCCTCGTGGGTTGGCTCGAAGCGGGCGATGGTGGCAAGGCCGTGACGGTTCGCAGCCTCCCCGAGCGCGAGCACATCGACATTCCGGTGCGCGAGTCGCTCATCGTCGAGCTGTACTCCAAGTAATTCGTCCCCGTTCAGCCCACTCGACTCTCGCTCGTCCGTCTCGTACACCCCGGAAAGGTCCCGGCCCCAATGCTCGTCATGCAGCGCCCAACCATCGAAGCTCTCGGTGAGGAATCCGACAACCGTCAGCAGTTCGCCGTCGGCCCCCTCGAGCCCGGCTTCGGTCACACGCTCGGCAACTCCCTGCGCCGCACCCTGCTGTCGTCGATTCCCGGCGCAGCGATCACCACGGCCCGTTTCGACGACTCGCTCCACGAGTTCGACACGATCCCCGGTGTCGCCGAGGACCTGACCGACATCATCTTGAACCTGAAGGACATCGTCGTCACGTCGGAGTCCGAGGAGTCGGTCACGATCCGTCTCGACGCCCGTGGCGCCGGCGTGGTCACCGCTGGTGACATCGAGTGCCCAGCAGATGTCGAAGTCCTCAACAAGGACCTGCTCATCGCCACGCTCAACTCCAAGGGCCGTCTCGCCGTCGACCTCACCGTCGAGCAGGGCCGCGGCTACCTGTCGAGCAACCGTGAAGACGACAGCCGGGTCATCGGCGTCATTCCGATCGATGCGATCTTCAGCCCGGTCCGCCGGGTGTCCTTCCAGGTCGAGCCGACTCGCGTCGAGCAGTCGACCAACTACGACCGTCTCGTCATCGAGATCGAGACCGACGGTTCGATCATCCCGTCCGAGGCACTGGCCTCCGCCGGAGCGACGCTGCGTTCGCTCGTCGACCTCGTGGCCACCATGTCCGACGAGCCGCAGGGCCTCGAGCTCGGCGAAATCGTCGACGCCACGGTCAGCTCGCCTGACCTCGACCTCCCGATCGAGGACCTCGATCTGTCGGAGCGTCCGAACAACTGCCTCAAGCGGGCCCAGGTCAACACCGTCGGCGAGCTGCTGACC
>JBAWHL010000053.1:0-5772 GCA_049593815.1 Ilumatobacteraceae bacterium
GCCATCGTGCGGCATCGACGCTCGTCACGGTGCCGGCACTCGCACGTCCCGAGTGGCGCATGGAAGTCGCGATCATCGCCGCGCGGTGATCAACCGTTCGGGCCGGTGGTGTCCCGCAGCCGGGTGACGTCGTGACCGAAGCGGGCCTTCGTCGCCGCCGCTGACGGGCCGCTACTTCCACTGCCGTGGCTGCCCGCGTAGTCGCCACCTGAGGTGTAGTTGCGCATCTTGTTGCGCCAACGCTTGAACCATGCCATGGAATCCTCCTCGGTCAGGACGTGCACCACGGTACACGAGGGTCCTCAGGTGATCGCCGGGGCGCTCTCGGCGAACAAGCCGATCTCGCACGCCGTGCCATCGTCGCCATCGGGCCGGCGAGGCACAGCTTCATCCCGGTGTCGACTCAGAGGCCAGTTCCGACCGAGCCACGCGTACGCACTTCGGTGATCGCCGCTTCGCGATAGGCGGTCGACTGGGTGCTCGCGCTCGGCGCAGACCCGCCGCCCGATGCATGGCTGCCCGCGTAGTCGCCGCTGGACGTGTAGTTCCGCAGCCGCCGCCGCATTCGCTTGAACCATGCCATTGGAGACCTCCTGGTCATCGGGTCCTTCCGACGGTACCACCGCGGGATCAGGCGGTGGCTGGAGCGCTGCAATACGATCGGCGGCATGGCTGACGCGACCGAACTGCCGCAGACCGACTCGGGCATCCCGATCAAGCGGCTCTACGACTCCTCCGACCTCGACGGATGGGACCCGAGTGAGCGCCTGGGTGCGCCGGGCGAGGCGCCGTACACCCGTGGCGTCTACGGATCGATGTACACCGGTCGGCTCTGGACGATGCGCCAGTACTCCGGCTTCGGCAACGCCGAGGCGACGAACGAGCGCTTCAAGTTCCTGCTGAACGCGGGCCAGACCGGGCTGTCGTGCGCATTCGACCTTCCGACGCAGATGGGCTACGACTCCGATGCGGGACGCGCCGAGGGTGAGGTCGGCAAGGTCGGCGTCGCCATCGACTCGATGGAGGACATGCGGCTGCTGCTCGCTGATCTTCCGCTCGACAAGGTCACCACGTCGATGACGATCAACTCGACGGCGGCGATCCTGTTGCTGATGTACGAGCTCGTCGCCGAGGAGAACGGCGTGTCGAGCGAGCAGATCGGCGGCACGATCCAGAACGACCTCCTCAAGGAGTACATCGCGCGCGGGACCTACGTGTACCCGCCCCGCCCGTCGATGCGGATCATCACCGACATCTTCGGATACTGCTCCCAGCACGTCCCGAACTGGAACACGATCTCGATCTCCGGCTACCACATCCGTGAAGCCGGTTCGACGGCGGTGCAGGAGATCGCGTTCACGCTCGCCAACGCCATCGCGTATGTCCAGGCAGCGATCGACGCCGGCCTCGACGTCGACGACTTCGCGCCGCGACTCAGCTTCTTCTGGAACGGGCACAACAACTTCTTCGAAGAGGTCGCCAAGTTCCGTGCCAGCCGGCGCATGTGGCACACGATCATGACCGACCGGTTCGAGGCGAAGAACCCGAAGTCGGCGATGCTGCGCTTCCACACACAGACCGGTGGCTCGACGCTCACCGCCCAGCAGCCGATGAACAACGTCATGCGCGTCACGCTGCAAGCGCTCGCTGCGGTGATGGGTGGGACGCAGAGCCTGCACACCAATGGGTACGACGAGGCGCTCAGCCTGCCGACCGAGGAGGCCGCACGGATGGCGCTGCGCACGCAGCAGGTCATCGGCTACGAGTCGGGTGTCGCCGACACCCCCGACCCGTTGGCCGGGTCGTACTTCGTGGAGTCGATGACCGACGAGGTCGAACGGCTCGCGTGGGAGTACATCGAGCGCATCGACGAGATGGGCGGAGCAGTCACCGCGATCGAAGCTGGTTTCCAGATGGACGAGATCGAACAGGCCGCCTACGAGTACACGAAGTCGATCGACGACGACGAACGAGTCATCGTCGGCGTGAACAAGTTCTCGATGGACGACGAGCCGGAGCCCAAGGTGTTCCCGATCGACCCCGAGCTCGAGGGCAACCAGATCGCCCGTCTCACGCGCTACAAGGCGAACCGTGACACCGCCGCGGTCGAGTCGACGCTCGCTGCCGTGAAGGCGGCGGCACAGGGCACCGACAACCTGCTGTACAGCATGAAGGACGCGCTGCGCGCCGACGCCACGCTCGGCGAGATCAGCGATGCCCTGCGCGACGTCTTCGGGGTCTACACGCCGTAGTCGACCGGTCAGACCGGACAGTCGAGCAGCTCGGACGAGTTGGATCCGGCCCGGCTCCGGGTGACGGCGAACACTGGATCGGCCTCACCGATCGTGCAGGCGTCGATCGACTCGTCGCCCGCGACGTAGCGCTGGAAGAACTGCAGGATCGCCTGGGCCTCGAACCGCTGTACCTCGGGTGCTCCGGTCAGCCACATGTCGGCGTGGGTCTGGTCGGCGATGATCGTCTCGAACGTGTCGGAGGAGCCTGGGTAGCGATCGAACGGGACGAGCCGCCAGCCCGGCTGGACGAGGGACTCGATGGCGTTGGAGTCCACCTCCTCGCCGCCGATCACGTTGTAGGACGGAATCGTGACCGTCATCCACGTGTTGTCGTCCGGTCCACGATCGAAGGCACCGAACTGGTCCGGGCCCTGCGGTGAGATCGGAGCGATCGCGTCGATTCGGTCGTCGGTGAAGGTGGTGTCGAACGTGGCACCGCCGACAGCGAGGGCGGTGTACGCGCCGTAGGAGTGCCCGGTGATGCCGATGCGCTGCAGGTCGACCTCGACGCGGGGAACGTCGATGGTTCCGTCGGCGAGCCGGTCCAGCACGAACGTGACGTCGGCGGGACGGTCCTCGGTCTGATGAGCGCCCCCGGTCGACGTCGCGTGTCCGATGTGCATGGCGACGAAACCGCCGGCTGCGAACGTGCGCCCGAGGAATCCCCCGCTGAGGTGGGCGACATCGCTGCCGAACCCGCCGTGGCTGACGAGGATCAGCGGGAGGGGGTCGACGGCCGACTCGGGCGCGAAGATCCGGTACGGGATCCGGCGATCACGTGACGCATCGACGACTTCGCCGTCGGTCGTCCCGATCGTCGAATTCGTGGGGGACGAGGTGGCGACCGACGACGAGTCCGGAGACGTCGAGGATCCCGGGATCGGCGTGTCCGGGGCCGTGCTGGTGACCGGTGTGCTGGTGACCGGTGTGCTGGTGACCGTGATGGCGTCCGCTGCAGTCGAGTCGCTGCCCTCGGAAGCTGTGCAGGAGGCGGCGATGCAGACGATCAACGTCAGGCTCAGCAGGGACGACGACGCGCGGGAGGAGTGCATCGCTCGACCTTCGCGGGTCCGGGTGAGGGGGAGGGAAGAGTGCCGGCCGCCGTGCATCAGGAGCAGCAGGTGTCACCGCGCCACGCGTTGCGACCCTCCTTGACCGCGATGACGGCGATCACCAGACCCGCGACAGGGTCCGCCCACGACCAGCCGACGGCGCTGTTGAGGAGCAGGCCGACGAGCAGCACCGCCGAGAGATAGGTGCACAACAGTGTCTGCTTCGAATCGGCGACCGCCGTGAGGGACCCGATGGCCCGGCCCGCCGACCGTTGCGCGTACGAGAGGAAGGGCATGATGATCAGCGACAGTGTCGCGAGCACGATGCCCACGGTCGATGGGTCGACAGCGTGACCGCCGACCAACGTGCGAACCGATTCGATCGACACGAACGCTGCGAGGCCGAAGAACGACCACGCGATCACCCGCAGCGTGACTCGCTCCCGCACGCGCGGGTCCGGAGCGGCGAACTGCCAGGCGACCATCGCCGCGGAACTGACCTCGATGAACGAGTCGAGGCCGAACGCCACGAGGGCGGTCGACCCCGCGACGGATCCTGCGCTGATCGCGATGATGCCCTCGACGACGTTGTACGCGATCGTCGCCGCGACGAGCATCCTCACCCGTCGGGTGAGTGTCTCGTGCCGTTCGGCGGAGATGACCGTCATCAGCAGCACTCCTCGGTGCCGGACGCGGCGCAGAGCGACGGATCGGGGGACGGAACGACCGCGAGCAGCGAACGCAGGGCGCTCGCAAGTCGGGGATCGGCCAACTCGTATCGCACGCGCCGACCCTCGGGTTCGGCGGCCACGAGCCCGCACCCCCGCAGGCAGGCGAGGTGGTTGGAGACGTTTGCACGGGACAGGCCGAGGTGGTCGGCCAGGTCCGACGGGTATCGAGGAGCGTCGACGAGCGCGACGAGCAACCGACGTCGGGAGTCGTCGGCCAGCGCCAGGCCGACACGGGCCAACACATCCAGATCGAGCGTTGCGTCGGCAGGCGAGGGTGTGCTCATGCCGCTGACAATACAGTTGTGACTGTACTGTCGTCAACGGGGTCGATCGAGGTTCAGAGCAGGTCCGCGACCAAGAACGCAATGAGTGTCAGGCCGGCAGCGGCGATCATGAACCTGACCTTGCGCGGCCCGAGCCGACGGGCGACGACGCCGTAGCTCTCGATCTGCCCTTCGACGGTGAGGATGCTGTGCACCTCGTCGGGGCCGTACTCGATCTGTTCGACCGACGCGGTGCCGTCCGGCTCGATGCCGTCGTCGCCGTCCAACTCGATGTGTTCCACGTGCCCACGGTAGGCGACTGGCAGGATGTGTCGGTGGAGGTCGTGATCGTCGCCGAGTCGCCCCGTGGTGACGACGTGATGGAGTTGCTCGCCGTCCATCTCGGCTTCGCTCGGGCGACGTCGCCGAGTTGCCACGTTCACGCGTTGGATCTCGAGGGGCTCGAGGGGTCGAACATCGAGTTCTTCACGGCGCGACTCGATGGTCAACTGGTCGGCATCGGAGCGCTCAAGGGTCTCGGTGACGCACGAGGAGAGGTCAAATCGATGCACACACGAGCATCGGCACGTGGTGCGGGTGTGGGCGCAGCGATGGTGGCACACCTGCTCGTGAGAGCGAGGTCCCGTGGGTATCGCTGGGTCGGGCTGGAAACGGGCACGCAGGATGCCTTCGCTGATGCTCGGCGGCTGTATGCCCGAATGGGGTTCATGCCGTGCGTGGCGTTCGGGGAGTACACCGTGAACGAGTTCAGCACCTGCATGTCGATCGACCTCGACCGCGGCGCTGCACCTCAGAGGTGAGAGCGAATCGCGGCGAGGAGTTCGTCGTAGGTGTGAAGCGCCGGAAACTGTGGGAACTCGGCGATCACGTTCGCCGGGGCGTGGAACAGGTAGCCCGCGTCGGCGGCGCCGAGCATCGTCGTGTCGTTGTAGCTGTCGCCGGCAGCGATCACCTTGTAGTCGAGCGTGTGGAAAGCCTCGACGGATCGCTGCTTCTGGTTCGGCTGGCGGAGCCGGTAGTCGACGATGCGATCGGCGTCGACGACGAGGCGATGACAGAACACCGTCGGCCAGCCGAGCTGCGCCATCAGCGGTCGGGCGAACTGCTCGAACGTGTCCGACAGCAGGATCACCTGGGTCTGCGATCGCAGCGAGTCGAGGAACTCCCGGGCGCCCTCCAGCGGCGTGAGCCCGGCGATCACGTCCTCGATCAGCGACATGCTCAGGCCGTGCTCGTCGAGCAGTCCGAGGCGGTACCGCATCAGCACGTCGTAGTCGGGCTCGTCACGGGTCGTCCGCAGGAGCCCCTCGATGCCGGTGCGCTCGGCGACGGCGACCCAGATCTCGGGGACGAGCACGCCCTCGAGGTCGAGGGTCACCAAGGTCTGGCGTGGATCGTTGCCCGTCGTCAC
>JBAWHL010000054.1:0-2205 GCA_049593815.1 Ilumatobacteraceae bacterium
GGGGCGTTACAAATGGGGTCTGACCCCTGATGTAACGGTGGGGTGGGGTGGGTTCACTGATTGCCACCACCTGACCGCTGCGAGTGCGTAGCGTTGCGACATGGCCATGTCCTTCTCCCGCCCCGACCCGTCGTCACCGGCGTCGGTCGCCGAAGCCGCCTTCAGCACGGGCCGTCGGGGCTTCGACCAGGGCGAGGTCCGCGACTTCATGCGGATGGTCGCCGCCGAACTCGGTCGATTGCAGGAGCGCGAGCGATTCCTCGAACGCGAGCTGCGCACCGCGCAGTCCAACCCCGACCTGGCGTCCGTCGAACTCGACGACCAGGCGCTGACTCGTCTGCTCGGCGAGGAGACCGCCCGCGTGCTCACGACCGCCCGCGAAAGCGCGGCCGAGATCCGTCAGAAGGCGGAGCAGTCCGCCGCACAGATGTTGAGCGAAGCGAGCGACGAAGCCGCCCGCGTTCGGGAAGAAGCCGAGATCGAGGCGTCGCGTCGCCGTTCCGATGCCGGCGCTGACGCCGAGGCCGAACTGTCGATGGCCAAGCAGCAGGGCCGCGAGATGGTGAACGAAGCGCGTGCGTATCGCGAGCGGGTGTTGAGCGAGTTGGCTCGCCGTCGTGAACTGGCCCGTGAACAGATCGAGCAGTTGCTGCACGGTCGCGACCGGTTGATGCAGTCGTTCGAACGCGCCCGACTCGTCGCTGTCGACGTCGTCGCCGAGCTGCAGCCGCTCGGTGAGCCCGACGAGTACGTCAACCTGTCGCCGACCACCGGTCCGGTGCCGGTGATGCTCCCGAACACCGCCCGCCCCGAGGAGGCCGCAGCGGCGCCCCCGCAGCCCGCCGTGGTGCCGGACCAGCCTGCGGCAGTGCCCGACGAGGCCGAGGCGGTCGAGCCGGACGAGGCCGAGTCGAACGAGGTCGAGCCAGCTGCGGCACTTCGGTCGGTCGGGATGACCGACGACGAGGCCGCGGTGACCGACGACGAAGCCCAGGTGACCGATGGTGTGGCCGACGACGCGATCGGCCACACCATCGATGTCGCCGACGAGGTGAACGAGGCCGTCGTTGTCGACGCCGAGACGCACGACGACGTGCCCGTCCCGGCCGAACCCGTCGACGAGGCCGAAGCGGTCGACGAGGCCGAAGCAGCCGAGGCGGCAACTGGCGACGAGGCCGAAGCAGCCGAGGCGGCAACTGGCGACGACGTGATCGACGAGGCCATGGACTCGGTCGAGGACTCGCCTGCGGAGTCGGACGAGGTGGCCCAGGACGTCGATGTCGACGCCGCCCCGGACGGTGCCACCGTCGCCCAGACGCACGAGCGCAGCGACGTGGTCGTCGACCTCTTCGCACGGCTGCGCGCCGGCGCCGACCAGACGGTCGACGAGCGGACCGACGCCGTCGCCGCCGAGTCGGTCCCCGCAGAGATCGCGGACCCAGTAGTCGACGACGAGGCCGACACCGCCGCCGAGTCCAACGACACCACCGACGAGGAAGCGTCAGCGTTCGAACAGCGCGATGCCGATCTCACGCCACTCATCGTGTCGAGTGCCAAGCGCATCAAGCGGGTCTTGGCCGACGAGCAGAACGAGGTGCTCGACACGCTCCGCCGTCAGGAGCCCGTCCGCAGCCTCGACGCCCTGCTGCCTCCGGTCGACGATCACCTCAAGCGCTATCGCGCTGCCATCGTCGACGATGTGCTGGTCGCTGCCAACGCGGGCGCCGCAGTCGTCGGCAAGGTCGGACATCTCCGCAAGGCCGACGCAGCGAAGGCGGTCGAAGCCGCCGACGACGTGCTCGACGAGTGGGTCACGGTGCCATTGCGGGAACGGCTCGAACGCTGCATCGCCGACGGCGACGGCGACAACGTCGGGATCACTCGCCGGGTCCGTGCGGTCTACCGCGAGTGGAAGACCCAGCACATCGACGAACAACTCGACGACGTGATCCGCGCCGCTCACGGACGCGGAGCGTTCGCGGCGATCACCCCAGGGACGCCCATCATGTGGGTTGCCGACCCGGAACGAGCGGCGTGCGCGGACTGCAACGACAACACCCTGGCCGGAGTCGTCTCAGCCGGCGACGCGTTTCCCACGGGTCACGCGTTCGCTCCGGCGCACCTCGGATGCCGCTGCTTGTTGTTGCGCGCTGACGGTTAACCTCGGCGCGGATGCCGACCTCAACAGACACGGGTGACCAGAGC
>JBAWHL010000055.1:0-6441 GCA_049593815.1 Ilumatobacteraceae bacterium
TTGCCGATCAGCTCGCCGCCGACCGTGTTCGAAACACAGGTGAGCGTGATGTCGTGCTCGACGACGTCACGACGCAACAGGTCGTCGAAGCTCAGGTTCAGGACGCTGTCGACCATGCCGGTCACCCGCAGCTGGTATCCCTCTGTCGGCAGCTGCGGAACCGTGAGCGCTGTGTCGATGCGATAGAAGTCGGCGTTCGGTGTGATGAAGGGCGAAACACCGTCGACGCCGACCTCGACATCCGCCGGGATCGCATCGAGCCCCTGGCTCGGACGCGGCAACGACACATTCATCCTCGATTCGGTGGCGCTGAACCGACTGCGAATCTTGCGTCCGACCGCACCGGCACCCGCCCCGACGATGGCCAGTCCGGCGAGCAGTCCGCCACTGCGGACCAACAGTTCCCGGCGGGTCCCTCGTGCTGCGTCGGTCGGCGATTCGGTCGTGCGCTCGTCCGTGACCATCGCTGGGACCGCAACCGCTTGGTCGTCGACCACGGGAACGTCGACCACGGGAACGTCGACCACGGGACCGTCGAGCACGGGAACGTCGACCGCTGAGACGTCGTCCACTGGGACGTCGTCCGCTGCAGCGGCGGGCGTGAGCATCGGTGATGCGACGCTCCATGTCAGCCACAGTGCTGCGGCACCGGTCAGCGAGCCGATGACGGTCGGGATCGCGTCATCGAGCGATCCGCCGGCGCGGTTGCCAATGGCCGCCCACGCCCCGATCAGGCCGAACACACCGATCCCGACGAGTCCGATCCAGATGCGGTAGCGGAACGCGATCGCTCCGATGACCGCCGCGTACACCAGCAGGGTGACGCCGATCCCGATGAGCAGCGCGGGCTTGTCGTTGGTGCCGAAGGTCTCGATGGCGAAGTCCTTCACGAAGACCGGCACGTTGTCGATCACCCGGTCGCCGACGTCGATCACCGGCGAGCGCCACACGGCTCGAATCCCGGCGATCAGCTCTGCGAGACCGAGAGCGAGAATCGCGGCGACGACGCCGGCCAGCGCTCCGAATGCAGTTGTCGAGCGCGTCGAGAGTGTCTGAGGGGCCATGCCCCTGGTTCGGCCGCCGCCCCCAACTGGATCGCCGGCCCCGGCGCAGCCCCGGTGAACCGAGCGTTACAAACGGGGTCTGACCCCTGATGTAACGGTCTGAAGGGTCTATTCGACTTCGAGGAACTCGCGGAGCCGTTGGCTGCGCTGCGGGTGACGGAGCTTGGCGAGGGTCTTCGCCTCGATCTGTCGGATCCGCTCGCGAGTCACACCGAACTCCTTGCCGACCTCTTCGAGCGTCTTGGCCCGGCCGCCGTCGAGGCCGAACCGCAGACGAACGATCTCCTGCTCACGTTCGGACAACTCGCCGAGCACCTCGGTCACCGCGTCGTGCAGCATCATCCGCGTCGCCGCGTCGGCAGGGCTGTCGACCGATTCGTCCTCGATGAAGTCGCCGAGGTTCGACTCGTCCTCCTCGCCCACCGGCGAGTCGAGCGACAGCGGGTCCTGCGAATAGCGCAACAACTCACGCACCCGGTCCGGTTCGAGCTGCACCTTGGCCGCCAACTCCTCGACGGTCGGTTCGCGCTCGAGTTCCTGGTGCATCTGACGCTTGGCCCTCGTCACCCGGTTCATGTGTTCGACCATGTGCACCGGGATCCGAATCGTGCGCGCCTGGTCGGCGATCGACCTCGTGATCGCCTGGCGAATCCACCAGGTCGCGTACGTCGAGAACTTGAATCCCTTCGTGTGGTCGAACTTGTCGACCGCCCGCATCAGGCCGAGGTTGCCCTCCTGGATCAGGTCGAGCAGTTGCATGCCCCGCCCGGAGTACCGCTTGGCGATGCTCACCACGAGCCGCAGGTTGGCCTGCGTCAGCTCGCTCTTGGCCCGCTCACCACGGCTGACCGCACGCATCAACAGTCGCTCCTCGGCCGGGGCCAACGGCTCGCCGCCCTCGCCCGACACGTCGATCTGCGCGGCCGCGACCTTGCCTTCCTCGATCAACTGCGCGAGCCGGCGTTCGTGCTCGGTCGTCAGCAGGTCGACCTGACCGATCTCACGCAGGTACATGCGCACCGCGTCCGATGTCCCGCCGTCGCCTTTCGGGCCCGCCTTGCGCGTGCGTCGCTGGCGACGCCGGCTCAGCAGCTGTTCGTCGTCCTCATTGGTCGTGGAGTCTTCGATCACCAGCGTGCGGCCGATGCCCGATGGCGTCTCGTCGGCGACCTCGTCGACGTCGTTGGCGATCGAGATGCCGTGCCCCTCCATCGTCGACTGGACTTCGGAGAGCACGTCGCCGGTCAACTCCACGTGACGCAAGACGTGGGTCAGGTCACCTGCATCGACCGCGCCGGACTCCCGACCCCGCACGACCAGGTCACCCCATTCGCCGACATCGACGCCGACGAACGGAACCGCAGCGGGCGCATCGGTGTCGAGCGCATCGCCAGACGTCTGGTCACTCTCCCCCATCGCGTTCCTCCGATCGTCGATGGAGCCAACCTAGCAACGACTCAGCAGCCGCCTGAGCGCGCGCCTTGTCGAGGTCCTGAAGTGCATCAACATCGAGTCGCGCTGCCCGGTCCTCCTCGATCGCTGCGGTGTCGGTGCGGCTCGAACGCTGCCGCAGCTCACGGCGTGCGGCGGCTCCGATCAGCATGCGCGCCTCGACATCCGGCTCGAGGTTGAGGTCGGCAACGGCAGCGCGTTCCAACACCTCGCGGGCGTCTGGCGCAGCGACCTCGAGGGCGTGGGTGAGATTGCCACCCGCCTCGGCGAGCGCGATGAACGCCATCCGGTTGGCATCGTCGTCGAAGAGCTGCTCGATCAACCAGGGGGCGATCTCGTCCCAGTCCTGCACGAGCAACACGAGCGCTGCGAACTCGGCGTTCTCCATGGGCCCCCGGGACCGCCGGGGCGCGACCTGGATCGCCGGGCGCCGCGACCCGCGCTCCGCGATCTGCACCAGATCGGCGACCGGCAACCCGACCTTCGTCGCGACCTCTCCGGCGTAGAGCTTGCGGACGTTCGCGTTGGGATGCTCGTTGACGACCGCCATCGCCTCCTCCGCGAGGCGGGCCCGGTGTTCCGGCGAATCGATCGACCGGGAACTCAGCGTGCGCTGCAATCGGAACCCGAGAAACGGCATCGCCGAATCGACCGCGTGCTGCAGCGCTTCGGGATCGTTCTGAGCGAGATCGCCCGGGTCCTTGCCCTGTGGCAGCTTGGCCACCGACACCTCGACCGCATGTGCCTGCTCCCACTCGTAGAAGCGGGCGGCGGCACCCTGGCCGGCGGCATCCGCGTCGAACGCCAGCACCACCTTGCTGGCGTAGCGCTTCAGGAGGCGGACGTGCTCCTCGGTCAGTGCCGTGCCACAGGTGGCCACGGCCCGTGCGACACCGGCTCGATGGAATCCAATGACGTCGGTGTAGCCCTCACAGACCACGACCTGGTCGTGCTTGGCGATGTCGGCCTTCGCCCAGTTGAGCCCGTAGAGCGTCTTGGACTTCATGTAGATCGGCGTCTCGGAGGAGTTCTTGTACTTCGCGGGATCGTCCGATCCCGGCAGGATGCGCCCGCCGAACGCCAGTGCCTCGCCCGACTCGGAGAAGATCGGGAACATCACGCGCGCCCGGAACGAGTCCTGCATCTTGTTGCGTCGATTCCTGAACGCGAGCCCGACCGCCTGCAGATCGTCGGCCGATGCGCCGAGTCCCCGCGCCAAGGCATCCCAGTCGTCGGGTGCCCACCCGAGCTTGAACTGTCGAGCGACGTCGCCGGAGAGTCCGCGCCGTCGGAGATAGTCCCGGGCCGGACGGGCAGCTGGATCCTCCAGCAACCGTTGGTGGTACCACTCAACGGCATCGTTCATCGCCTCGACCAGCTGTTTGCGACGGGCCCGTTCCTTGGATTGACCGGTCGTCGTGTAGTTCAGCTGGATGCCGGCCTTGGCCGCCAGGTGCTCGACCGAGCCGGGAAAGTCGAGGTGCTCGATCTCCTGGATGAACGTGAAGACGTCGCCGCCCTTGTCGCAGCCGAAGCACTTGTACCGCCCCGTCTCCTCCCGCACGTTGAACGACGGGCTCTTCTCCGCATGGAACGGGCAGAGCCCCGTCCAGTTCCGCCCAACGCGCTTCAACGCGACGTACTGCTGGATGGTGTCGACGATCGACACGGTCGAGCGAAGGCGTTCGATGTCTTCGTCGACGATGCCCATGAGGCGATCAGATTAGACCGCCGGAGGGTCGTCGCCTTCTGGTCGTTCCTCCGCGTTGTCGGTACCCGGCGATGTGTCGGCGAACGCCTCGCCGGCCAGAGCGGTCTGCTCGGCATTGCTCGTCACCTTGAGCGAGAAGCCGATCGATGCGGTCAGCACCAACGCGATCACCATGAGCGAGAGCCATGTGGGGATGTGGTACCACTCCGCGATGATCATCTTGATGCCGACGAAGGCCAGGATGATCGCCAGGCCCTGCTGCAGGAACGTGAACCGCGTGTGCATGTCGGCGAGCAGGAAATAGAGGGCACGCAGGCCCAGGATCGCGAACGCGTTCGACGCGAACACCAGGAACTGTTCGTGGCTGACCGCGAGCACCGCGGGCACCGAGTCGACGGCGAAGACGACATCGGTTGCCTCGATCAGCAACAGGACTGCGAACAACGGTGTCGCCAGCCGCTTGCCGTTCTCGATGGTGAACAGCTTCTGTCCGTCGAACATGTCGGTCGACGGGACGACCTTGTTGACGACCTTCAGGAACTTCGAGTTGCCCGGATCGACGTGTTCGTTGTCGCTGAACACCAACTTGGCAGCGGTGTACAGCAGGAATGCACCGAAGATGTAGAGCACCCAGTCGAACTTCTCGATCAGCGCCACGCCGGCGAAGATGAACACCGCGCGCAGCGCCAACGCGCCGAAGATGCCCCAGAACAAGACGCGGTGCTGGTACTTGGCGGGCACCTTGAAGTACCCCATGATCAGCGCCCAGACGAAGACGTTGTCGATGCTGAGCGACTTCTCGATCAGATAGCCCGAGATGTACTCGCCGCTCGCGGCGGCACCGAACCAGATCGCGACGAGACCGGTGAATGCAACGCCGATCCCGATCCAGACCGCCGACTCGATCGCTGCGCGTTTCGTCGAGGCGACGTGCGCTTCCTTGTGCACGACCAGGAGGTCGAACAGCAGCAGCGACATGATCATGGCCAGCAGCACGGCCCACTGCCATGCGTGCACATCGAGGTCCACGAAGTTCCTGCTCGCATCCTCGGATGCGCGCACGACCGAGGTCAGCGTCATCTCGTCAGTATCGGGCGCGACCAGCCCGTTTGCTCCTCGTTCAGGCGCAGATCATCGTGGATGTCAGGACTCGGCCCTGATCACCGACTGCGCCGCAGACAGGCGGGCGATCGGCACACGGAACGGCGAGCACGACACGTAGTCGAGACCGGCCCGGTAGAAGAGGTCGATCGACTCCGGGTCGCCACCGTGTTCGCCACAGACACCGAGCTTCAGCCCGGGCTTCGTCGCACGGCCTCGCTCGGCGCCCATCCGGACGAGGTCGCCCACGCCGGTCTGGTCGATCGTGTCGAACGGGTTCGCCTTCAGCAGGCCCTGCTCGAGGTAGGCCGGCATCATCCGGCTCTCCACGTCGTCGCGGCTGAAACCGAACGTCAGCTGGGTCAGGTCGTTCGTGCCGAAGCTGAAGAAGTCGGACACTTCAGCGATCTCGTCGGCACGGATCGCTGCACGCGGCGTCTCGACCATCGTTCCGATGGTGATCGTCGGCTTGCGCTTCATGCCCTTGAGCGCGATGTCGATCTCGGCCTGCACCCAGCTGCGCGCCAGTGCCATCTCCTCGCGGGTGACCGTCAGCGGGATCATGATCTCGACGATCGGCTTCTTGCCGGCCTCGCGCAGCTTGGCGGCGGCGTCGAGCAGCGCGCGGACCTGCATGGCGTAGAGGCCGGGCTTGATGACGCCGAGGCGAACACCACGGGTGCCGATCATCGGGTTGTGCTCTTCCCACGATTCGGCGGCAGCGAGCATCTTCTGCTCCTTGGCGGAGAGCTTGCCCTTCTTGGCCTCCTTGACGCGCAGCTCCTCGGTCGAGGGGAGGAATTCGTGCAGCGGTGGGTCGAGCAGGCGGATCGTCACGGGCAGGCCGTCCATCGCCTCGAGGATGTCCTCGAAGTCGGCCTGCTGCGCGGCACGCAGCTTCTCCAGAGCCCTCTCTTCCTGCTTGGGCGTGTTGGCGAGGATCATCTCGCGCACGATCGGCAGGCGATCAGGGGCCAGGAACATGTGCTCGGTGCGACAGAGCCCGATGCCTTCGGCGCCGAGCTCGCGTGCCTGGGCGGCGTCGGCACCGGTGTCGGCGTTGGCACGCACGGCGAGCTTGCCCTTGCGAATCGCATCGGCCCACTTCAGGAT
>JBAWHL010000056.1:0-3466 GCA_049593815.1 Ilumatobacteraceae bacterium
CTCGCCAAGACCGACGTCCAGGCAGTGCAGTTCTCCATGCTGGCCCTGCTCGCCGGGCTCTTCTTCGGCGGGTTCTTCCTCGACCTCGACGCGTTCTCGTACCCGGTCAAGCTGCTGTCGTGGGTGCTCCCGGTCTCCTACGGGATCCGGCTGCTCCGCGATGTCATGCTCCGCGGTACCGATCCGAGCATCTACGACCTGGTGGGGCTCGCTGCAACTACGCTGGCCTTCGGGCTCGCCGCTTGGTACCTCCTTCGTCGCCAACTGAGGATCCGATGAACTCGTCTCCACCGAACGCACCAGACACCGACACCGCCGGTGCCGTGACCGACCCCGGCGCGGATCCGTCGACGGGTCGCTCGCGTCGCCTGCGCGACCGTTGGCGATCGATCGAGGCCCAACGGCGTGTCGGTCGCACGATGATCGGTGCCGGCCTCGTCGGTGCGCTCGTCGCGGTCGTCGGCACAGTGTCGGGCTGGCTGTTCGTGGGGCAGATCGGCTCGGCCACCGACGACAGCCTCGAGGTGACGATCGAAACGCTCGCCGCCGTCGACGACACCATCGACCTCGCCGACGACGTGCTCGGGTCGACCACCGACGCGGTCGATGCCTTGGCGGGGACGCTCGCCGCGGTGTCGGGCTCCTTCGACGACGGAACGACCGCGATCGTCGACATCGCCGATCTCGCCGAGACGGTCGGACCCTCGATCGACGAGGCCGCGTCCGCGGTGCGCCAGCTGGCCTCGGTCGGCGACGACATCGACAGTGTCCTCAGCGCGCTCGACAACATCCCGTTCGGTCCCGACTACAACCCGTCGAACGGACTGGGCGAGACCTTCGGCCGAGTCGCCGACGCGCTCGAGCCACTGCCCGAGCAACTGTCCACGACATCGCAGAGCCTGACGGAGTTCACCGATTCCGCAGGCACCCTGCAGGACGAGCTGACGACGCTGGCGACCTCGGTTGCAGGGGTCAGCTCCGATCTCGGCACGAGCGATGCACTGGTCGATCAGTACCGCGCCAGCGTGGACGATGCCCTGGCGCTCGCCACGGCCACCCGCGACGACCTGACCGACAACGTGCAGTTCATGCGAATCCTCATCGTCGTCGGTGGGTTGACGTTCGCGATCGGTCAGATCGTTCCGCTCTGGATCGGGCGCCAACTGCTCGACGATGCCGACTTCAGGAGCGACGCACGTCGAGGGTGACGCGGTTCTGGCTCGACCGGGCCCGGATGGCAGGATGACGCCATGACGATGACCTTCCAGGAAGCGTGCGCAGCGGTTTGCGCACCGGGGACCATGTTCGAGATCAACGAGACCGAGGTGCTCGGGCTCCCCACGAAGGTGTTCGCCGGTACTCCGCCGAACATTCGCAGCCTGTTCGCGCTCGCTGCAGCACGGACCGATGACTTCATCGTGTTCGAGGACGAGCGCTGGGCGATGCCCGAGGTCCTCGAACTGATCGGCCAGATCGGCCACGCCCTCGTGCACGAGCTCGACGTCGAGAAGGGCGACCGTGTCGCCATCGCGATGCGCAACTATCCGGAGTGGATCGCCGCGTTCGCCGCGATCACCTCCGTCGGTGCGATCGCCGTACCGATGAACGCGTGGTGGAAGACCGATGAGATCGTGTTCGCCGTCGGCGACTCCGACCCCAAGGTGATCATCGCCGACGCCGACCGGCTCGATCGCATGCGCGACGCAGCCCCCGGTTCGATCACCGCCAAGATCGTGACGGTCCGTGACGGCGGCGCGCCCAGCGCCGACGACACGCTCGACGTCATCGAACTGAACGAGTTGCTCGTTCCTGGCGCCACGATGCCCGAGGTCGACATCGACCCCGATGACGACGTCACGATCCTCTACACGTCGGGCACCACCGGCAACCCCAAGGGCGCGGTCTCCACCCATCGGGCCGTGCTCAGCGCGCTGCTGGCCTTCGCCGCCCGCGGTGCTGTCGGGTCGCTTCGCGAGCCCGAACCCGCCGATCCCGACGCACCGCAGACCGCGTTCATGCTGTGTGTGCCGCTCTTCCACGTCACCGGGCTCGTGCCGGTGATGCTCGGCGCGTTCGTCGGTGGTTCGAAGCTCGTGATGACCTACAAGTGGGACCCGGATCGCGCGCTCGAGCTGATCGAACGCGAGCGGGTGACGAACTTCGTCGGTGTCCCGACGATGAGCTGGGACCTGCTGGAGGCCCCCACGTTCGCCGATCGCGACACGTCGAGTCTCCGTTCGGTCGGCGGTGGCGGCGCCCCCATGCCACCCGAACTCGTCAAGCGCATCGACGACAACTTCTCCAAGGGTCGGCCGGGTCTCGGCTACGGAATGACCGAGACGAACGCCTACGGTCCGCAGAACTCCGGCGACGACTTCATCGCCCACCCGACCTCGACGGGGCGCGCCGTGCCGATCATGGACGTCCGCGTCGCCGACACCGAGGGCAATCCCCTGCCCCAAGGCGAAACCGGCGAGATCTGGTTCCGCGGGCCCAATCTGATCCGCGGCTACTGGAACCGTCCCGACGCCACCGCCGACACGCTCGTCGATGGATGGCTGCGCTCCGGCGACATCGGCCGGGTCGACGACGAGGGCTTCGTGTACGTCAGCGATCGCGCCAAGGACATGGTGCTGCGCGGTGGCGAGAACATCTACTGCGCTGAGGTCGAGGCCGCCATCTACGAGCACCCTGCGGTGTACGAGGCCGCGGTGTACGGCATCCCGCACGAGCGTTTCGGCGAGGAGCTCGCCGCGCACGTGATGGTGAAGGAGGGTCAGACCCTCGACGTCGACCAACTCCGATCCTTCGTCGGGGAACGTCTCGCCAACTTCAAGGTGCCCACGAAGGTCACCGTCGTCACCCAGCAACTTCCCCGCAATGCGTCGGGCAAGATCCTCAAGCGCGAGCTGCGTGACGAGGTCATCGCATCCCAGAGCTGAGCGACAGAGTGGGGTTTGCCCATCGCCCCCAACGGGTAGCGCCGGGCATGCAACACTCTCCGATCTCTGTTCGTCGCCGCACGCGGGGAGCGACGTCATGACCGCCCTGATCCTGGTCATCATCGTGCTGCTGCTGTTGGGAGTCCTCGGCGCGGTGGTCAAGGGGCTGCTCTGGCTGACCCTGATCGCCGTCCTCCTCCTCGCCGCTGCAGCCGCCTACGGATGGTTCAAGGTTCGCGGCGCCACGGCGAGCCATCGCGACACCTGACGAGCTGTCTCCCGTGACCGCTGGCTGACACGATGCCGACACGATGACACGATGACATCGCCGACGGTCAGCGTGGCGGCGTCAACGTGAAGCCGGTGTCGAGTGTGTCGGCGGAGTCGGCCACGACGTAACGCGTCAGATGCTGTGCGTGTTCCGAGAGGCGGGCGTGGTCGGCGTGGGAGATACCGGGCAGCATCGGCTCGCGGAACCACGGCGCGTAGTACTCCACGTTCGGGATCGCCCGCACCTCGTCGGA
>JBAWHL010000057.1:0-2416 GCA_049593815.1 Ilumatobacteraceae bacterium
CGACTACTCGGGCCGTTCGGTCATCGTGGCCGGCCCGACGCTGAAGCTGCATCAGTGCGGCCTCCCCAAGCTGATGGCGCTCGAGCTGTTCAAGCCGTTCGTCATGAAGCGTCTCGTCGACCTCGAGCTGGCGCAGAACATCAAGACCGCCAAGCGCATGGTCGAGCGTCGTCGCCCGCAGGTGTGGGACGTCCTCGAAGACGTCATCAAGGAGCATCCCGTGCTCCTCAACCGTGCACCGACGCTGCACCGTCTCGGCATCCAGGCCTTCGAGCCCGTGCTGGTCGAGGGCAAGGCCCTCCAGATCCACCCCCTCGTCTGCACGGCGTTCAACGCCGACTTCGACGGTGACCAGATGGCCATCCACGTGCCGCTGTCGGCGGAAGCGCAGGCCGAGGCCCGCGTGCTCATGCTGAGCGCCAACAACATCCTGTCGCCCGCATCGGGCCGTCCGATCGTGACCCCGTCGCAGGACCTGATCATCGGTGGGTACTACCTCACCGAGCAGGTCGACGGCGCCAAGGGCGAGGGTCGTGCGTTCCGCCACCTGTGGGAGGCACTGCGTGCCTACGACGAAGGCGAGCTCGAACTCCACGCTCGGATCCAGCTGCGCAGCGCGAGCTTCGCGCTCGATCCGGCCGACAAGCGCTACGCCGAGCGCGGCGTCGACCCCTCCGAGCGCACGCTCTACGAGGACTCGACGCTCGGACGTGCGTTGTTCGAAGAGGCGCTGCCCGCCGACTACGCGCAGAAGTTCGCTCGCCCGGAAGAAGGCGCCAGCGGTCACATCGAAGCGACCATCAAGAAGAAGGAGATGGGCGTCATCGTCGAACGTCTCTCCGACAACTACGACAAGGCCGTCGTCGCCGACTCGCTCGACCGCATCAAGAACCTCTGCTATCGCTACGCGTCGCAGTCCGGTCTGACCGTGTCGATCGACGACGTCAAGACCCCTGCTGCCAAGCGTGAACTCCTCGACGGCTACGAGGACCAGGCCAGCAAGGTCGAGCAGCAGTTCCGTCGCGGCATCATCACCGACGGCGAACGTCGTCAGCAGGAAGTCCGCATCTGGACCGACGCCACCGCAGAAGTGCAGGGCGCCATGGTCGCGGAGTTCGAAGCCCAGCGCTTCAACCCGATCCAGATGATGGTCGACTCGGGTGCTCGAGGAAACATGACGCAGATGCGTCAGATCGGCGCCATGCGTGGCCTCGTGGCGAACCCTCGTGGTGACATGATTCCTCGCCCGATCAAGTCGAACTTCCGTGAGGGCCTCGAAACCCTCGAGTACTTCATCGCCACGCCGGGTGCTCGCAAGGGCCTCGTCGACACCGCGCTGCGTACCGCTGACTCGGGTTACCTGACCCGCCGTCTCGTCGACGTGGCACAGGAACTGATCGTTCGTGAGCCGGACTGCGGTTCGACGCTCGGCGTGTGGATCGAGAACGTCGTGCCCGACACGGCGAACTTCCGCTCGCACATCGAGACCAAGCTCTACGGTCGGGCGTTGCTCGTCGACACCGAGCTCGCCACGCCGATGCTGAAGGACGGCGAGGAGATCTCCGTGCTGAAGCGCAACACGATCGTTGGCGACGAGGAGATGGAAGCGCTGCGCGACGACGCGAACATCACCCGTCTGCGGGTGCGTTCCGTGCTCACCTGCGACGCCGAACTCGGCGTGTGCGCGATGTGCTACGGCCGTTCGCTGGCCACCGGCAAGATGATCGAACTCGGTGAGGCCGTTGGCGTCATCGCCGCCCAGTCGATCGGCGAGCCCGGTACCCAGCTGACGATGCGTACCTTCCACACCGGTGGTGTGGCCGGCAAGGACATCGCCGGCGGTCTGCCTCGCGTCGTCGAGCTCTTCGAGGCTCGCACGCCGAAGGGCTCGGCCCGTCTCGCCAAGGCAACCGGCGTGCTGCACCTTCGTGAGGACGAAGGCAAGGGCATCCCGGTCGTGGTGGTCGACGACGCCGGCGAGGAGCACGAAGTCGTGCTGCCGCTCGGTGCGCGTCCGATCGTCGAAGACGGCCAAGAGGTCAAGGCCGGCGATCCGCTCACCGATGGTCCCTTCGATCCGAAGGAGATCATGGAGATCAAGGGCATCCGTGAAACGCAGCTCTACCTCGTCGAGGAAGTGCAGCGGGTGTACCGCGACCAGGGTGTGTCGATCCACGACAAGCACATCGAGCTGATCGTGCGTCAGATGACGCGTCGTGTCGGTGTGCAGGAGCCGGGCGGGACCGCATTCCTGCCGGGCGAGCGCGTCGACTCGAAGCGCTTCCGTGACACGAACCGCCGGATGGTCGAAGAGAGCCTGCGTCCCGCCGAGGGCCGCCCGGAACTCATGGGCATCACCAAGGCGTCGCTGGCCACCGAGTCGTGGCTGTCGGCGGCCTCCTTCCAGGAGACCACC
>JBAWHL010000058.1:0-11253 GCA_049593815.1 Ilumatobacteraceae bacterium
CCGCAGGGGTCCGCCGTCAGGCGGAGCTGCGTGAGGGGTCCGACGACGACGGGTTCGTCGAGCCGGGGCTCTGGACCGGCATCGGCCGGGCCCGGTCGGGAGCGGGCGCAGCGATCGTGGGCGACCCGGACCAGGTCGTCGACAAGCTGCGCCGCTACCGGGCGCTCGGTGTGGAGTCGTTCATCCTGTCCGGGTACCCGCACGCCGCCGAATGCGACCTGTTCGCCCGGCACGTGCTCCCCCACATCGACCACGGTCGACCCGACGTTCGACCCGACCCCATCAGCCTCGGTTGACGGACGGCGCGCTCGGCACCACCGGAGACCTCGACGCCCAGGACTCGCCCAGGACCCGCCTGGACGCGGCCCCGAATCAATCGGTCAGCGGCGGTCCTGGCGGCGGCTGGATCGCCGGTTGACTCCGTGAGCGACGACCGCAGCGGTCGCGACGGTCGTCGCGGTCCGCGCCACCGGCGCTGGTCCGAGCACCGCGGCTCGGCGTACTCGTCTGCGTGCGATTCCCATGATGTGGTCTACTTCCCGTTCTCGGCGGCATCGTCCTCTTCGAGGACGGCCAGCATTGCTTGGATTGGAATCCGGCCGCTCGCCACGAGCTGTCCACCGTTGTGACGGACCGCGGCGCCGAAGGGTGCGGCCCAGAGGTTCTCCCAGACGAGCACCGCAGCCGTGGCTCCGGGTTCGATCGCCTGCGCGATGTTCTCGACGTCGCTCTCGCTCAGGAGCATCGCCAGCTCCGACTCGTACCGCTGCAGGCCGCTCAGGGAGTCGTCCGCGAGATCGGAGACCTCGAGGACCTCGACCGAGCCGGCGTCGTCCTTGACCAGGATCAGCAGGTCGAGCACGCGGACCAGCCCGCGGTCGACGAGGTCGTCGATGGCCGGAGCGATCGTGCCATCGAATGTGGTGCCGGGGAACTCGACGACGATGTAGTCGATCGGTCCCAGCTCATCAGCAGGATCAGTGCCCTGTTCGTTTGCCATGTCGTCGACAGTACGGACGATCCGCAATTGGCGAATCACCTCATCTGGGCGATCCCGCGGCGGTGCGCACGGAACGGCCCGAGCTGGTCGCTCAGCCGAGGGTGTCGCGGAGGTGCTTGTTGTTCCGCGGTTCCGTCTTCGTCTTCATCTCGGTGATCTGACGGATCATCTCGTCACGGACCTCGTTGAGACCGTGCTCGAAATCGGCGCTCGACGATGTCGCCACGAGCGGTTCGTGACCGTCGACCTTCACGTCGAGCGTCAGGTGCTGTCCCTTCGAATCGCGATCCTTCACGAACAACTGCATCGACACCGTTCCGGCATCGAACGAGCGCAACCGCGCATCGAGCTTCGCCCAGCGATCGATGATCAGATCGATCTCCCCGTCGTGGAACTCGCCGTGGGTCGCCAAGCTGTCAGCGACGGTGGCCGGTTGATGATTCGTCATCGTTCCTCCTCTGTCGGGCGGGCGAGATGTCCGCCCTCTCCCTCCAGTCAACCGCCGTACGGGCCGAGACGGTCGGGACCTTCGACCCGACCTGCGCTCAGGGGACCCAGAGCAGACCCGCGACGAGGCCCGCCTGACCGAGGTGATAGGTCACCATGATCGCTGGTGCCATCCAGCGCGACTCGCCGACGAACCGCCGCCAGCCGAGCACCGCATCGGACGTCACGAAGAGACCCGCGCCCACGATCGCCCACGGATTGCCGGTCGCTCCAGCCGCAGCGAACATCAACGAGATCGCCACCAGGTACGCGATGACGGCGGACCCGAGGACCGGCGACTCCCGCTCGGCGCCGTTGACGATCTTGCGACCGACCGATGCGCCGACGACCAGCATCAGCACCACGCCGCCTGCGAACTGGCGCCCCGACCACTCGTCACCGAGGATCAACCCGATGGTGTAGGCGACATGCGCGAGCAGGAAGGCTGCGAGACCGGCGACGAATCGGCGATCGTCGAGGAGCAACACGTCGCCGGCGAGCGAGCAGGCGAGCGCCGCGACGAACCAGGCGCGCACCGTTGGCTCGACCGGGTCGATCGCCAGTGCGACACCGATCAGCGCCAGCAGCGCAATCGGCTTGCTCCAGAGTTCGACGCGCCGGTTCTCCGTCCACCGAGTCCACCAGTTGGCCACGGCAGCGACAGAGAACACCGCGAGAAACACCCACGCGAGAGCAGTCATCGCCAGATCATCTCACCGACCCGGTTCACGCTCATTCCGTTCAGCGTGCTCGGCCGTGGGTGGATGTGGCAACGCACAGCACGCGACATGGCGTCGAGAACACACCTGGATGCACGGCCGCCGCCGGGAGCGCCAGCGACCAAGGCTGGCGCGAGGCCGACCAACATCGTCGACCACCCAGCCCGGCAGAGGCCGAGCCAACCAGGAACGGCTCAGCTGCCGCCGGAGATGTCGGCGACCTTGGCCTTGCCGGCGCTGATGAAGGGCATCATGCCGCGGAGCTGGCCGCCGATGTCCTCGATCGGATGCTCCTTGCCCTCGTCCTGCATCTTCTTGTAGTTCGGACGACCAGCTTCGGACTCGGCGATCCACTCGGCAGCGAACTGGCCGCTCTGGATCTCCTCGAGGATCTTCTTCATCTCGGCCTTGGTGTCGGCGTTGACGACGCGGGAGCCGCGGGTCAGGTCGCCGTACTCGGCGGTGTCGGAGATCGAGTACCGCATGCCGGCGATGCCCTCTTCGTACATGAGGTCGACGATCAGCTTCACCTCGTGGAGGCACTCGAAGTACGCCATCTCGGGGGCGTAGCCCGCCTCGGTCAGCGTCTCGAAGCCGGCGCGCACGAGAGCGGTCAGACCGCCACAGAGCACCGCCTGCTCACCGAACAGGTCGGTCTCGGTCTCTTCGGAGAAGGTCGTCTCGATGACACCGGCGCGGGTGCCGCCGACGGCATCGGCGTACGACATGGCGATGTCGCGGGCATTGCCCGTGGCGTCCTGCGCGACCGCGATGAGCGCCGGAACGCCGCCGCCCTCGGTGTAGGTGCGGCGCACGAGGTGGCCGGGACCCTTCGGGGCGATCATGATCACGTCACAGCCGGCAGGCGGCTGGATGCGGTCGAAACGAATGTTGAAGCCGTGCGCGAAGGCCAGGGCCTTGCCATCGGTCATGTGCTTGGCGATGTGCTCGTCGTAGATCGCCTTCTGATCGGTGTCCGGGGCGAGCAGCATGATCACGTCAGCCCACTCCGATGCCTCGGCGATGGTCATGACGGTGAGCCCGGCAGCCTCGGCCTTGGGGGCCGACGCCGACTCCGGGCGCAGGCCGACAGCGACGTCGACGCCCGATTCCTTCAGGTTGAGCGCGTGCGCATGGCCCTGCGAGCCGTACCCGATGACTGCGACCTTCTTGCCACGAATGATCGAGGGGTCTGCATCTTCTGCGTAGTAAACGGTGACGGCCATCAGCCAGCCTTTCCAGTGTTCGGGGTGGGGGTTGGGTTCACGGCGCGGAGACGTGCCCCACGATCGAGTTTCGGCAGCGCCACGCGACCGGTGCGCTGCAGCTCAACGATGCCATAACCATCGAGCAAATCCTCAAAATCGTCGAGCTTGTCGGGATGACCCTCCAGGCTGACGGTGAGCACCGACTCGGCCACGGCGATGATCTTGCCTTCGAAGATGTTGACGAGTTCGACGACTTTGCCGCGCTGTTCGTCCGGCGCGCGGACGGTGGCGATCAGCAACTCACGCTCCACGGAGCGGCGGGGATCGAGCTCGGAGATCTTCACGACGTCGATCAGCTTGAACAGCTGCTTGGTGATCTGCTCGAGCGGGGTCGACTCGACGTCGACGACGATGGTGATCCGGCTCATCCCCTCGTCCTCGGCCGGAGCGACAGCGAGCGAGAAGATGTTGTAGCCGCGCCGAGCGAAGAGGCTCGACACCCGGGCGAGCACGCCAGGGCGGTTCTGCACGAGCACCGACAAGATGTGGTGGTTGAGCGTCTGCCCGCCGTATTGGTTGATGGTCGTCATCGGAGGTTGCCTGCTCGATCTTGCTGGGTGGGGTGGAGGATGAGGTCGTCGTTGCTGGCACCTGCGGGCACCATCGGGAAGACCTTCTCGGAGGCGTCGGTGTGGAACTCGATGACGACGGAACGATCCTTGATCGAATTCGCCTTCTCGATGGCCGGGCCGACCTCCTCGGGCGACTCCACCAGGATGCCGACGCAGCCCATCGACTCGGCCCACATGACGAAGTCGGGGACCTTGGCGTTGAGATACACCTCGGAGAAGCGCTCGTCGTAGAACATCTCCTGCCATTGGCGGACCATGCCGAGGTAGCTGTTGTTGAGCAGCATCACCTTGATCGGCAGCCCCTCGACGGTCGCGGTGACGAGCTCCTGGGCGGTCATCTGGAAACAGCCGTCGCCGTCGACGGCCCAGACGTCGCATTCGGGCTTGGCGGCCTTGGCGCCGATCGCGGCGGGGATGGAGAAGCCCATCGTGCCGAGACCACCCGAGTTGACCCACGTGTACGGCTCGTTGAACTCGAAGAACTGCGACGTGTACATCTGGTGCTGACCGACGCCGGAGGCGACGATCGTGTGCGGTGCGTGCAGACGGTTGAGCTCCTCGATGCAGTACTGCGGCTTCAGGGCGGCACCGGGCTCCGACTGCTCGTAGGTCATCGGGAACTGTTCGCGCCAGCCCGACACCCTGCTCTTCCATGCCGACGTGTCGGCCTGGGTCGCACCCTTGGCGAGCATCGCCTTGATCTCGGCGACGATCTCCTCGATGACGTACTTGGCGTCGCCGACGATCGGCACATCGGGACGACGGACCTTGCCCTGCTCGGCGGGGTCGATGTCGACGTGGATGATCTTCGCCTCCTGAGCGAACGCGTCGACCCTGCCGGTGATGCGGTCGTCGAAGCGAGCGCCGAGGGTGATCAACAGGTCGCTGCGCTGCATCGCGGTGACCGCCGTGGCGTTGCCGTGCATGCCCGGCATCCCGAGACAGAGCGGATGGTCGTCCGGGAAGGCACCGCGAGCCATCAGCGTGGTGACGACGTGGGTGTCGGTCAGCTCGGCGAGTTCGCGCAGCGCTTCGGCGGCCCGGGACTTCAAGATGCCACCGCCGGCGTAGATGACGGGGCGCTCGGCTTCGAGGATCGTTCGCGCGGCTTCCTTGATCATGCGCGGATGACCCTTGACGTTCGGGCGGTAGCCGGGGAGCGACGCGAGGACTTCCTCGTCGGTCGGCCAGTACCAGTCCATCTCGTTGGTGAGACAGTCCTTGGGAACATCCACCAGCGTCGGACCGGGACGACCGGTCGTGGCGATGTGGAACGCCTGGCGGATCGCCATCGGGATGTCGTCGGCGGTCATCACGAGCTCGTTGTGCTTCGTGCACGAACGGGTGATGCCAACGGTGTCGCACTCCTGGAAGGCGTCGCTCCCGATCGCTGCGGTCGGCACCTGCCCGGTGATGGCCACCATCGGCACCGAGTCCATGTAGGCGTCCATCAGGGGCGTGACGAGGTTGGTCGCCGCCGGTCCGGATGTCACGAGCGCGACGCCGGGCTTGCCGGAGACGTGTGCGTAGCCCTCGGCCATGTGGCCGGCGCCTTGCTCGTGGCGCACGAGGACGTGACGGATCGAGCTGTCCATCAACGGGTCGTACGCCGGCAGGATGCACCCACCGGGGTAGCCGAAGATCAGGTCGACGTTTTCGTGTTCCAGTGCTCGGATCAGCGCTTGTGCGCCGGTGATTCTGTCAGCCATGGGCTTCTTCCTTGTGATGCGGTTGTCGTGCAGGTCGAGGGGTGAGGGGTCGAGCGGACGGCGGTCCGTGCCGAAAAAGCAAACGACCCCCCGTTCTGGGAGGTCGTGAGCACGCGCGGCAGGAGGGCCGGCGTGCTACCGGATGAGTACTACGAGCAGGTTCGAGACGCGAGATGCGGCGTTCACGGCAGTCAGTGTGCCACCTGCGCCCCCGATCGTCAACCACGGCGACGCACCAGCCTGGGAGATGGCTCGTCCGATGCCAGCAGGTCGCGACTAAATTGTTCGGACTGTGAACAATCGCCAGGACGTCATCGACGCAGCGATCGGGCTGATTCGTGAGTCTGGTCCCGCTGCGCTCACCTCGGGCAATGTGGCTGCTCGGCTCGGCATCACCCAACCAGCGGTCTACCGACACATCGACGACATGGACGAGCTGACGACCGTCGCGAGCCAGGCGATCGTCGACGAACTCGGTCAGATCATGCACGACGCAGTCAACGCTCCGGAGACCACGTGGGGCGAGGGCACCCACTTCACCCAGTTCGCCCACCGTGTCGTGGAGCTGATGGAGTCGACTCGCCATGGATTCGCGGTCGTCGATCGATGGCGCTTCGACGACGGCGAGCTCGGGGTCGGCATCCGCAACCTGCTCGATCTCGGCAGCGAGATGATCAGCGCCGTTCTCGAGGATCAGTGGCGACACAACGTCGATCACGAGCAGCCGTTCGACGACGAGACCAAGGCGATCCAAATGGGCCACGCCCGCGTGTTCCTCGACGACATCATCGCCGTCGCCCGCGTGGTTCGGGCGTCTCCGTGTCCGGACGTCGAGCGCAACGCGGTCCGACTCCTGAGCCTTCGAGTCTTCGCTGGCTGGTATGCCTACGTCCACGACATGGCCCACCGTTTCGGGGTCCCGGCTCCCGAGCTCGACGGTGACATGCTCCGCGTCCCGACGCTGGACCCGCTGTGAGCCCGTCGAGCCGGCAGCCTGGGCAACGCCGGCAGCAGGCCATCGCGCACGCCGCAGACGTGCTGCGTGAAGGCGGGCCCGATGCGTTGACGTCCGTCGCCGTCGCCGAACGCATGGGCATCTCGCAGTCCGCCGTGTACCGCCACATCCGCAACATCGACGAGCTGACCACGCTCGCGAGCCAGGTCATCGTCGACGAACTCGTCGCGGTGCTTCGCTCGAAGCTGCTCTCGCCGAGCATCGACTGGCGGCACCCGGGCGCGCCGAAACGGATCGCTCGAGATCTCGTCGACGGCATGATCGAGGAAGCGACGGCCTTCGAGACCGTCGACCGCTGGCAGTTCGCCGACGGCGATCTCGGCACGGGGATCGCTGGGGTGGTCAGAACGGCTCAGGAACTGGTCTCGGTCGTGCTCGAGACGCAGTTTCGCGCCGAGTTCTCCTACCAGGAGCCGTTCACGCAGGAGCAACTCGCCGCGCTCGACTGCCACGCCCAGGTCATTCTGGCCGACGGATTCGCGGTCGCACGTCTCGCGCGAGCCGACACCGATCGTCTCGACTCCGAGACCCTCGCGGACATGCTCCGCTATCGCTTGGTGGCGGGGTGGGTGGCGTTCCTGATCGACATGCACGATCGCATCGACCGTCCGATGCCGCCGTTCAAGTTCAGGTACGAGCCCGAGGCGTCGACATCCTGAGGTGACCTGCCGGACCTGCCGATCGGTCAGGTCTGGTCGCCGGTCATCCGTCCGCCGGGAATGCGCCCTGCAGCTGCGCCGCCGTCAAGGTGTTCTCGAGCAGGCACGCGATCGTCATCGGGCCCGTTCCGCCCGGCATGGGGGTGATGAAGCCGGCGACCTCGGCGACATTGTCGAAGTCGACGTCTCCCACGATGCCCGCCTCGGTCCGTGAGACGCCGACGTCGATGACCGTTGCCCCCGGCTTGACCATGTCGGCGGTGATCATGCGCGCCTGCCCCGCAGCACCGACGACGATGTCGGCCTCGCGCACGACGGCGGCCATGTCGGTGGTTCGCGAGTGGGCGAGCGTGACCGTTGCGTCGGCGCCCTTGCGGGCCAGCAGCAGGCTGAGCGGAAGCCCGACCAGCGTCGATCGACCGATCACGACCGCCCGGGTGCCACTCGTGGGAATGTCGTACCGCTCGAGGAGCCGCATGACCCCCAATGGCGTGCATCCGACGAGTCCTGGTCGACCGCGCACGAGACGTCCCATCGAGCGCTCGGTGAGACCGTCGACGTCCTGCTCCGGCGGGATGAGATCGAGCACCGGCTCGGGGTCGAGCCCGTCCGGGAGCGGGAGCTGCACGAGGATGCCGTGCACCGACGGGTCGGCGACCAGTTCGAGGACCGCCGCTTCGACCTCGGCTTGGGTGGCCGTGGCCGGCAGGTCGACGTGGCGCGACGCCAGGCCGGCCTCACCCGCCTTCTTGTGCTTCGAGCGCACGTAGCGCTGGCTCGGGCCGTCGTCGCCGACGAGCACCGTGGCGAGACAGATCGCGGGCGATCCTGCCGCCTCGATCCGCACCCGCAGCCCCGCGACGATCTCGTCGCGCAGCAGGTTCCCGTCCATCAGCGTCGCCGTCATGCCCCCGATCCTACGACCCGCCAAGTTCCCCCACCCCCGCCGTTTTCGTACTCCGGGGCGGGAACAGCTCCCGCCCCGGGAGTACGAAAAGGGAGGAGAGGGTCAGCCGGCTTCGGAGTGGGTGACGGGCTGTTCGCCCATCCACTCGCGCAGGGTGTTCTTGAGCTTGGTCTGCTGGATGAACAGATCGCTCTCGGCCGGGGTGTCGCCCGCAGCCTGCGGGGCCTTGAGGTAGAAGCTCAGCCACTCCTGCACGCCGGACTCGCCTGCACGGTGTGCGAGGTCCATGAACAGCGCCAGGTCGAGCACGATCGGCGCAGCGAGGATCGAGTCACGGCAGAGGAAGTCGACCTTGATCTGCATCGGGTAGCCGAGCCAACCGAAGATGTCGAGGTTGTCCCAACCCTCCTTGTTGTCACCGCGTGGCGGGTAGTAGTTGATGCGCACGACGTGATCGATGTTGCCGTAGAGGTCGGGGTAGACCTCGGGCTGCAGGATGCCGTCGAGGACGCCGAGCTTGGAGACTTCCTTGCTCTTGAAGTTCTCGGGATCGTCGAGCACTTCGCCGTCACGGTTGCCGAGGATGTTGGTCGAGTACCAACCGCGCAGGCCGAGCATGCGGGCCTTGAGGCCGGGGGCGAGGATCGTCTTCATCCAGGTCTGGCCGGTCTTGAAGTCCTTGCCGGCGATCGGGACACCGCGGGTCTTGGAGAGTTCGATCATGCACGGCAGGTCGACCGACAGGTTCGGCGCGCCGTTGGCGAAGGGCACGTCGGACTGCAACGCGGCGTACACGTAGATCTGGCTCGGGGAGATGTTGGCGTCGTTGTCCTTGAGGCCCTGCTCGAACGCAGCGACGGTCTCGTGCACCGCCGACGGCTCCTGGTAGGCCTCGGTCGATCCGCACCACACCATGACGAGACGGTCACAGCCGTTCTCGGTCTTGAACGTGGCGATGTCGTCCATGAGCGCCATCGCCTGGTCCCACTTCGAGTCGATCTTCTTCACGCGCACGCCGTCGAGGCGCGACACCCAACGCTGGTCGAACACGGCCTCCATCGGGACGATCGCTTCGAGTTCACTGGAGATCTCCGCGAGGTCGTCGCCATTGATGACACCGGCGGTCCGCGCCGCTTCGAGCACGTTCGGAGAGATCGGGTCCCATCCGCCGAAGACGATGTCGCCGAGGTCGGCCAGCGGGGCGAACTCGCTGATCTTCGGGTTGCGGTTCTCTTCCTTCGTCCCGAGGCGGATGTGGGCCATCTGGCTGATGGAGCCGATCGGCGGGTGCAGGCCCTTGCGGGCGGCGATCACGCCGGCGATGAAGGTGGAGGCCACGGCGCCCATGCCCGGCGTCAAGATGCCGAGCTTTCCGGTGGCGGGAGCGATCTGTCGTGCAGTCATGAGTCTGGATAGTAAGCGATGGTTCAGCTGTCGTGTTCATTGTGAAGCAGGACTGAAGTATCCTGCGAGACGTGCGCCCGCTCCCCGACCTCTCGATCCGACAGCTCGAGTACCTCGTGGCCGTCGCCGAGGAACCGACCTGGGCACTCGCCGCCCAGCGCGTGGGCGTCAGCCCGTCGGCGCTGTCACAGGGGCTGGCCGAACTCGAACGACGCGTCGGGGTCGCACTGTTCGAACGCGACGGGCGCCGACGCCTCGTGCGAGCGACGTCGTCCCCGGTCGTCGCCCACGCCCGCCAGGTCCTCGCGCTGACCGCCGACCTCGCCGACTGGTCCGACCGCATCGCCAGCGGTCATGCCGGCCGGCTCCGACTCGGCATGATCGACGCCGCCGCCGTCATCCACTTCCCCGAGGAACTCCGCGAGTTCCGGAACCTGCATCCCGATGTGGAGCTGCTCCTGCGCGTCGCCCCGTCGGGCGAACTGATCGACCTGCTCGTCGGCGGCGGGCTGGACCTCGTCGTGTGCGTCGACCCACCGATGCCGATCGACGGAATCCGGACCGAACCGCTGATGTCGGAGACCCTCGCGGTGTACGGACCACCGGACACCACGATCGGCGATCCCTCCACGTGGGGGCCCTGGGTGCTGTTCCCCGCCGGCTCACACACCCGCGCGGTCGTCGTCGATCTGCTCGCCCGGCTCGGTGCGCCCATCGACGTCGTCGCCGAGAGCCACCAGCCCGACGTCGTGCGCGAGATGGTGCGTCTCGGCAGCGGCTGGACCGTGCTGCCGACCTCGCAGGCCGAGTACGGCGATCGACCCCTGCGTGGCGGTCGCGAACTCACTGCGCGACAGCTGGTGTTGGCGTCGCGTGACGGGTCGATCAGCGATCCAGCCGTCGCAGCGCTGGCGGACCGGCTGCGCGCTGGTGGTCAGCGCCGACCCCGCTCAGCGTGACGGATCGTGCCAGGCACGGTCCGTCACATCGACCGCCGAACGGCCCCTCGGACCTCAGGCGGGTGCCAGCGCGATCGGGACCGTGACGTTCGGGTCGCTGGTCTTGAAGTCGAGCACCGGCGTCGGCCCGTCACAGTTGTAGGTCACGCCGTTGACCGGTGAACTGTTGAGCATCCCGTTCGCCATGTCGCTGCCGTTGATCGTGGTCGAGTCGATCGTGATCGTCACGACCAGCGCGTTGACGTCCGACGACGTCGTCACGACGCCACCGGACGCTTCCCAGTTCCCGACGATGTTCCCGGTCGCTTCGCCGACGCCGCCCCTGCCAGCGACTTCCACGTTCAGCGAGAAGTCCGGCAACCAGCCGTAGGTGCCGTCGGCGTCGAACCAGAGCACGGCGCTTCCGACGGCGTGGATGTCCAGCGGCGCATCGACGGTCGCCATCACGCCTTCGTAGAACGCGTTCATCTGTTCCTCGTTCACGATCCAGTCGCCCTCGAGACAGCTGCCGTCGTCGACGGGCTCGGTCGTCGCGGGCGCTGCGGTCGTCGCAGG
>JBAWHL010000059.1:0-6087 GCA_049593815.1 Ilumatobacteraceae bacterium
GCACTGCTCTGGGTGTGGCGGGGCGACGTGCTGCACAGCAGCAACGGACTGGCACCGATGATTCTCGGGCTGCAGCCGTTCGTCACCTCCGCCACGTCACTCGACGTGCCCCGGATCACGGCATGGGCGTTCGCGTGGATCGTCGTCGTCGGGGTCGTCGCCGTGGTGCCCCGTCACGCGCCGCGCCGTGCGATCGCGGTTGCCCTGGTGCTGGGCGTGCTCGCGGTCGGCGGATCGCAGCGTGCCCGATCGACGATCGACAGCCTGTGGGATGACTCCGTCAACGTGGGACGGGTCGCTGAACTCCGCGATTCGGTGCTCGTCGACGGAAGCGTGGTCGACTACTGGCTGCCTGTCGGCAGCAACTCGACGGTGCCGATGATGGTGTACCAGTTCCACCTGCCGCGCACCACGTTCACCGTCGTCCACGAACCGACCGGAGGTGACGCCGAGCTGGTGTTTGCCCCGACTGCCGATGAAGAACTCCGCGCCAATGGGGCGGTCCCCATCTGGACCGACCCGCGGCGACCGATTTCACTCTGGCGTCGGTGAAGCAGCGATCGCCCAGCGACTCACTTGCGGTCTTCGATGGCGTCCTTCAGGAAGATCATCGGCAACACGACACCGGCGAGGAGTGCGCCGAGCCAGACGATGACGGTGGCGAGCAACCAGGTGACGACGCCGTCGATCTGCAGGCCGTCTGACACGAGCGAGGTGATGAGCAGCGCCAGGAAGGTCGTCACGAGGGCGCTGCCACCCTGGAGGGACTCGGCATGTTGGAGAGCGAGCTTCGTCATCAGCGGCTGCAGCACCACCATGAGGACGGTGAAGATCACCACGGCGACCACGAATGCGGCGCCGGTGATGTGCAGGTCGTCGAGGACGAGCGATGCGATCAGCAGTCCGATCGCATTTCCGGCGAGCGTGAGCCCCAGTCGGATGAGACTACGAACCATGAATCCTCATTTCGGGTAGGCGAGCTGGGTGTGGCCTACGCCAGACGCAGCGGCATGTGGCGTGGCTCACATCATGGCCCATCACGATTGGCCACGGCGTGCTTTGGTTCCGTACATCGACACCAGACGAGCGACCAGGGTCGCCAGGAAGATCTGGCCGACGACGGCCTGCGTCACGACCAGGCGAGAGGAGATCGACGACGTCGGGACCTGGTTGCCGAACCCGAGTGTCGTCTGGACCACGAAACTGAACGAGAAGTACTCGGTGCTCTCCGACGCAGGGATCGAGAACTGATCGTCGTCGATGATGTCGAGCGCGAGGTAGCCCCATGCGTAGACGAAGCCGATCAGGACGTACGCCGAGATCGCGGCGAGGATCGTCTGCAGGTCGACGTCGGAACGGTGCAGCGCGGCGCGGACGGCCAAGACGACGAGCACGGCCAGTACAGCCGACTCGAGCAGCATCGGCACGGCGCGCCAGCGACTCTCGTCTCGGAGCAGGGCGACGAGAAGGGTGGCGCTGAGCACGACGATGCACAAGGCGATGAGCGCCGGACGGGCCGAGGCGATGCCCGCATTGCGGAAGCCGATCACGAGCAGCACGCCGGTCAGACCGATACTGACGGCCTGGGCCCAGGGCTGTGCGATTCCCGAGATCACGAACGAGACGGTGAGGGTCGCGAGCATCAGCCCGAACCGCACCTCGTTGTCGGCGACGTCGGTCGGGACGTGCCCCGGCGATCCGGTCCCTGCGGTCTGAGTGTCTTCCATCGTCACATTGTTCCCGACATGATCGTTGGCACCGTAGCCCTCCCGGTCCCCAGCACCACGGAACAGTAGAGTCCGACGCAATGGAACGGCTCTGTGGGCGCCCGGGGTGCTCGGACCACGCGTCGGTCGCGTACGGAATGCGAGCAGAAGATCTCGTCTTCTGGCTCGACCGTCTGCCGGAAGTTCCCGACTCGACCGGCGGTGTGTTGTGCCAGCGTCACGCGGACTCGATGGTGGTGCCACGAGGGTGGACGCTCGACGACCTGCGCGATCCCGACCTGCACTTGTTTCGGCCGCCGACCCCGTTGCCGCCGCCCACCCGCGTGCCGCGTCAGCGTGCGCGGCCCGTCGCCCCGCAGGCCGCGGCAGAACAACTCGAACTCGGTGCTCAGACACGACCGACGCCTCCGGCCGTCGCGGAGGAGCCAGCAGCGGAGGAGCCAGCAGCGGAGGAGTCAGCAGCACACGAGTCGATCGACGCCGGCGCCAACGAGCGCGACGCCCCGAACTCCCCGGGACCGTGGACGCCGGAATTCGACGAGGGCGACGACCTCGACGGTCTGCTCAGCGCCCGCAGCCCGTTGCTGTCTCGTGCGTTCCGCACAGCCGACCGTGGTCACGAACAGTGATGCGCACGTGTCCGAACTGGCATCGTTGACCCGTGATGGAGATCACGCGTCGCGCCGTCGTACCTGGCCCACTCTCCGCGGTCTTCGAACTCGTGGACGATCTCGGTCGATACCCGACGTGGATGGATCTGGTGCACGATGTGTCGGCGACCGATGTCGACGACGCCGACGGCCGGGCGGCGTGGGACGTCGAGCTGCAGGCACGCGTCGGCCCGTTCGCCCGTTCGAAGCGGCTGCGGATGGTTCGAACCGTGCACGAACCACCTGCCCGGGTCGTCTTCGCGCGCGTCGAGGTCGATGGTCGCCAACACGCCCCCTGGGTGCTGTCCGCGGACCTCGACGACGTCGGTGATGGCACCGTCGAGGTGATGATGACGCTCACCTATGGGGGAAGCCTCTGGACCGGGGCAGTCCTCCAACGGGTGCTCGACGACCATGTCGAACGTGGTGCTGCGGCACTGGTCGAACTCCGGACCGCGAGCTGATCCTTCTGGAACTGTTCAAGTTGTGACGAAGCGATGACGAAGAATGTTCTGGACGGGTGTCGCCTCGTCGCCAATCGGGTGGCTGCGACCCCGACCAGCACGAACCAGCGATGACACCTACACTCCCGCACCGTATGCGCCTGTTCCTGGCGGCCGCCCTGGCCGTGCTGCTCACCGCGTTCGTCGTGCCCGTCGGGGTGCTGGCGCAGACGTCGGACGAAGAAGCACAGCAGGCCGCCCGAGAGATTCAGGCCGCACGAGACCGTGCCAACGAGGCCGCCGATGCGTTCTTCGCCGCACAGTCCGAGCTCGAGGCGCTCGAAGACCGCGTCCTGGCACTCGAGCACGAGACCGCCAGCCTCGAGCAGCGTGTCGAGGAACTCCGTCGGGACGTCGAGTCCCTCGCCGTCGCTCGATTCGCGACGAGCGGTTCGGCTGGCATTCCGTTGTTGACCGGACTCCAACCGCCCAAGGACCAGGTGCAGGCGCAGATTCTGGGTGGGGTCGTCACCAACGCGGGCACGAGCGCACTCGACGAGTTCGATGTCGTGCGCAAGGAGCTCGACGCGAAGCGGCTCGAGCTCCGTCGGCATCGCGAGGACATCGTGGATCAACAGGTCGAGTTCGCCCGTCTGCAGGACGAGGCAGAGGCCGAAGTCGACCGTCTCCGCGAGATCGAGGAACAGCGGCTGACCGATGTCGCCGTGCAGCGCGCGCTGGCCGCGCAGCAAGCCGCGGCCCACTCCGCGTTCGAGGAAGCAATCCTGCGCAATGCCGAAGCGGCTGCGAAGGCGCAGCCGAACCCGGGCGTGGCCGCAGCACAAGCCGAAGCGGACCGGATCGCAGCAGAAGAGGCCGCTGCGGCCGACGGGACCGACGGGGCGTTCGACGCCGGCGAGGGGGCACTCCCCGCCGCCGGAGTGCCCGTGGCCACGATCGCTCCGAACACCGGTGCATCCGGTGGGACCAGCG
Source organism: Ilumatobacteraceae bacterium (assembly GCA_049593815.1). Classification (GTDB taxonomy): domain Bacteria; phylum Actinomycetota; class Acidimicrobiia; order Acidimicrobiales; family Ilumatobacteraceae; genus Sva-07. Next base: position 3,814 of record JBAWHL010000059.1, read on the forward strand.
GTGGACGCACCGGCACCGGCGGCGCCGGCAGCGCGCCGGTCGGAGTGCTCAACGGCGAGAGCTACCTCGACGCCATTGCGTGCCCGATCGTGGGCTCGGCCTATGGGGACAGTTGGGGAGCGCCGCGCTCGGGCGGGCGCCGCCACGAAGGCGTCGACATGTTGGCGCCGGCTGGCACGCCCATCTATGCCGTGGTGAACGGACTCGTGAACTTCAAGCAGAACAAGCTGGGCGGCAACGCGGTCTCGCTCACCGGCGACAACGGCAACCGCTACTACTACGCACACCTGTCGGCCTATGAAGGCGCCAGTCGACGAGTGGTTCAAGGCGAGCTCATCGGTTACAACGGTGACACCGGCAATGCCACGGGCATTCCGCACCTGCACTTCGAGATCCACCCCGGCGGCGGCCTCGCGGTGAACCCGACTCCCTCGGTTCGCCTCGCCGGTTGCTGACGCGTCGCTCGGTACGACCCGACGGGAGGCCGTCTGCGAAGGTCGGAGGCGATGGAAACCTCCGCCGTCACGACCGAGCTCTCCTCGATGCTCAGCAGCCTGCTGGGAGACGCCGCGATCCACGACCTCCACCGTCTGTCGGGCGGTGCGTCACGCGAGACGTGGCGGTTCGTCGCCGATGACCGGCCGCTGATCCTGCAGCGACAACGCCCCGGCGATGTGCGCGACATGCTCATCGAAGCAGGGGTCGTGCAGGCGGTCGGGCGAACCGGGGCACCAGTTCCGAAGCTGATCGACGCACGCCGTCGGGACGACGGTTCGGCGTTCATGGTGCTCGAAGCCATCGATGGCGAAACGATCGCCCGGAAGATCCAGCGTGACGACGAGTTCGCCGCCGCCCGGCCACGGCTGGTCGACGATTTCGGGGCGGCGCTCGCGCAGATCCACGCGCTCGATCCGGCGGAGGTTCCGGGCCTGGTCGAAACCGACCAGGTGGCGTACTACACCGAGGTGCTCGACTCGATGGGGCAACCGCATCCGGTGCTGGAACTCGTCCGCAACTGGTTGATCGACCATCGCCCGGTGTCGCAACGTCAGTGCCTGGTGCACGGTGACTTCCGGCTCGGCAACATGATCGTCGGTCCCGACGGCATGCGCGCCGTGATCGACTGGGAACTCGCGCATCTGGGCGACCCGATGGAGGATCTCGGCTGGCTGTGCGTCAAGGCCTGGCGTTTCGGCGGCCGGGCGCCCGTGGCCGGACTCGGCGACTACGACCAGCTCTTTGCTGCGTACGAGGCGGCGGGTGGGGCCGAGGTCGATCCGGTCGTGGTGCATTGGTGGGAGGTGCTCGGCACGTGGAAGTGGGCGGTCATGTGCATCATCCAGGCGAATGTGCATCTGAGCGGTGCGGCGCGAAGTCACGAGTTGGCGGCGATCGGACGGCGGGTGTGTGAGAACGAGTACGACCTGCTGCTGACGCTCGAAGGGAAGTGGTGAAATGACGGCACCGCACGACGCGCCGACGGCGGTCGAGTTGCTCTCGGCCGTCCGTGAATGGATCGAGAACGATGTGATGGCGGCGACCGACGGCCGGCTGAAATTCCACGCACGGGTCGCGGCCAACATGCTCGGCATGGTCGAGCGCGAAATCGAACTCGGCGCCGATCAGGAGATCGCTCACCTCGCCCGACTCGATGCGCTCGGAGCGTCATCGGATGCGGACCTCGCGGCTCGCATTCGCGCGCGCGATCTCGACGACCGCGCCGACGAGGTCCGCGAGCTCCTCACCGCCTCGGTCATCGACAAGCTCACCGTCGCCAACCCCAAGTACCTCGCCTCTCCCTGACCGCGCCCGGCCCTGCGCAGGCTGCCGGGTGTGGGCGCGGGCAACATGCGACTCCGGTCGCGACGGCGCCGCGCCTCGTGTCAGGGCGTGCCGCTCGTCGCAGCCTTGAGTCGTTGTCGAGCCCCGGTCGACGCGGCGGCCGGCAGGAGGCGACTGGCCTTGCCGAGCCCATGTGCCGGCATGTTCCCGTAGATCGCCTCGTACTCGCCGGAGCGCACGAGATAGGTCTCGTGCCAGATCCCAGAGCGCGTGTCCTTGCCCACGCGCTTCCAGTACTTGCGCCAGACGTCGAGATGCGGGTCGTCGGTGTTCTTTGCGAATGCCTCGAGATGCTCGAACGAGCGCCAGTACTGGACGTTCACGAATCCCATCGTCTCGTACCCGAGCAGGCCCTTCTCGGGGTTCTCGGTGAGGTACTTCAGCATGTGATTCATTCCCCTTCGGCCACCCAGGTCGGCGAATGACTTGAAG
>JBAWHL010000060.1:0-3057 GCA_049593815.1 Ilumatobacteraceae bacterium
CTGGATCCCTGTGTGACACCTCGTCGGGCCCATGTCCATCGTCGCGCCCCACCCCACCGAACGCAACCCCCCACCCCAACCCCCCGACCCCAACCCGCCATTTCGTACTCCGGGGCGGGAACTGTTCCGCAACGAGAGTACGAAAAGGCGGACAGAGGGTGGATGGAGAGGGGGTCAGAGGACGAGGTTGACCATGCGGCCGGGGACGACGATGACCTTCTTCGGTGTGGCGCCGGCGAGGAACTCGACGACCTTGGGGTCGGCGAGCGCCGTGGCCTCGACCGTTGCGGCGTCGGCGTCGGCGGCGACCTCGAAGCGGGCCCTGACCTTGCCGTTCACCTGCACCGGGTACTCGACGGTGTCGTCCACGAGCAGCGCCGGGTCGGCGACCGGGAAGTCGACGTAGGTGATCGTCTCGTCGTGGCCGAGCGCGCGCCAGAGTTCCTCGGCGATGTGCGGCACGAGCGGCGCCAGCATCAGCACCATCGGTTCGGCGACGTCACGCGGCGTGGTGTCGAGCTTCGTCACCGCGTTGTTCAGCTCGATCAGCTTGGCGATTGCGGTGTTGAAGCGCAGCTCGTTCATCTCGGTGCGCACCGTGTCGATCGTGCGATGCAGTAGCTTGCGGGTGTCGTCGTCTGCGGGGGTGTCGACGACCACGCAGTCGCCGGTCTCCTCGTCGACCATGTTGCGCCACAGCCGCTGCAGGAAGCGATACATGCCCACGACGTCGCGGGTCTCCCACGGGCGTGATGCGTCGAGCGGGCCGGTGGCCATCTCGTAGAGCCGGAGCGTGTCGGCGCCGTACTGCTCGTACATGTCGTCGGGGGAGACGGCGTTCTTCAGGCTCTTGCCCATCTTGCCCCACTCGCGGGTGACCGGTTTGCCGTCGAAGGTGAACCCGGCCTTGGCGTCCCCCTCGATCTTCGTGGCGTCGACGTAGATCTCGCGCTCGTCCTTGTATGCAGCCGCCTGCACGTACCCCTGATTGAAGAGGCGCGCATAGGGCTCCTTGGACGACACGTGGCCGAGGTCGAACAGGACCTTGTGCCAGAAGCGGGAGTAGAGGAGGTGCAGCACGGCGTGCTCGACACCGCCGACGTACAGGTCGACACCACCCGGATGGTCGGGGCGCACGTCGGTGCGCGGCCCCATCCAGTACTCCTCGACCTCGCGATCGACGAACCGTTGCTCGTTGGTCGGATCGAGATAGCGCATCTCGTACCAGCACGAGCCGGCCCACTGCGGCATCACGTTGGTGTCGCGTCGATAGACCTGCGGACCGTCGCCCAGATCGAGTTCGACCTCGACCCAGTCGCCCAACCGGTCGAGCGGGCTCTCGGGGTTGGAGAACTCGTCGTCGGCGGCGAACGTGCGCGGCGAGAACGACTCGGTCTCGGGCAGCAGGACCGGCAGCATCTCGTCGGGCAGCGTGTGCGGATGGCCGTCGACGTCGTAGACGACGGGGAACGGTTCGCCCCAGTAGCGCTGGCGGCTGAACAGCCAGTCGCGCAGCTTGTAGTTGATCGTGGCGCTTCCGGCGTCGTGCGCCTCGAGCCACGCGCTCATCATCTCGACGCCGGTCACCTTGTCGTCCACGCCGTCGAGGTCGACCTGGTCGTTCGACGACTGCACGTACGGTGCGTCGCCGGTGTACGCCACCGGCCACACGCTGGTGTCGAGCGTCGACTCGATGCCGTGGGTCTCGAACCAGGCGGCGGGCGGCTGCTGGATCGCGGGGATCGGCAGGCCGAACTTGGTCGCGAACTCGAAGTCGCGCTGATCACCACACGGCACCGCCATGATCGCCCCGGTGCCGTAGCCCATGAGCACGTAGTCGGCGATCCACACCGGGATCTGTTCACCGTTGACGGGGTTGGTCGCGTGGGAGCCGGTGAACACGCCGGTCTTCTCGCGGGTCTCGTCCTGGCGTTCGAACTCCTTCTTGGCCGAGGCCTGCACGCGGTAGTCGGCGATGGCGTCGGCCTGTTCGGGCGTGGTGAGTTCGTCGACGAAGGGGTGTTCCGGCGACAGCACCATGAACGAGGCGCCGAACAGGGTGTCGGGTCGGGTCGTGAAGACGGTGATGCGTTCGTCGGTGCCGTCGAGCAGGGTGACGGGGAAGTGAACCTCGGCTCCCTGGCTGCGTCCGATCCAGTTGCGCTGCATCGCCTTGATGGCGTCGGTCCAGTCGAGCAACTCGAGGTCGTCGATCAGGCGGTCCGCGTAGGCGGTGATCCGCATCATCCACTGACGCATGTTGCGCTTGAACACCGGGAAGTTGCCGCGATCGCTGCGACCGTCGGCGGTGACCTCTTCATTGGCGACGACGGTGCCGAGACCGGGGCACCAGTTCACCGGCGCCTCGGAGACATAGGCCAGTCGATGATCGTCGACGACGTCGGCGCGCTCGCCGGTCGTCAGGTCGGCCCAGGGGCGACCATCGGGCGTGGAGCGGGCCCCGGACTCGAACTCGGCGATCAGTTCGGCGATCGGGCGGGCGCGATCCTGCTCGGTGTCGTACCAGGCGTTGAACACCTGGGTGAAGATCCACTGGGTCCACCGGTAGAACTCGGGATCGGTGGTCGACACGCTGCGACGCGGATCGTGAGCGAGCCCCAGGCGGCGCAGCTGGCGGCGGTAGGTGGTGACGTTCGCCTCGGTGGTGATCGCGGGGTGCTGCCCGGTCTCGACGGCGAACTGCTCTGCGGGAAGGCCGAACGCATCGAAGCCCATGGCGTGCAGCACGTTGTGCCCGGTCATCCGCTTGAAACGGGCGAAGACGTCGGTGCCGATGAACCCGAGCGGGTGCCCGACGTGGAGCCCGCTGCCCGAGGGGTAGGGGAACATGTCGAGGACGAAGAGCTTCTCGCCTCGGGCTGCCGCGGTGTCGGCGTCGGCGAGCGGCCCGGCGGTGTTCGGGGTCTCGAACGTGTGGTGCTCGTCCCACCAGTCCTGCCACCGCAACTCGATTTCCTGCGCAAGCGTCGCGGAGTACCGGTGCATCGGTGTTTAAGTGCTGGTCATGGGGGGTTTCGTCGCGTCGCTCATACCGAC
>JBAWHL010000061.1:0-6568 GCA_049593815.1 Ilumatobacteraceae bacterium
GGGCCGTCACCGTGAGCGGCGAGAACCCCAGCGACACCGTCCGGCTCGCAGCGATCGTCGACCGGGCACTCGTCGCCGGCGGTTTCGTCGCCGGCTGAGACGCTGGTGCCGCGAGCCCGTCAGGGGCGAGCGGCCCGGAAGGGGGCGCCGCCGACGACGGTTCCCCAGACCCCGATGTCGCGGATCGCCATCGGGTCGACGGTCAGCGGGTTCTCCTCGAGCACGGTGAAGTCGGCGGCCTTGCCGCACTCGATCGAGCCGAACTCGGCATCGAGGTGCAGCTGGTACGCCGAACCCAACGTGACCGAACGCAGCGCGGACTCCGCCGAGATGCGCTCGTGTTCGCCGAGCACGCGCCCCGACGGGGTCACCCGATTGACCGCGCACCACATCGTGTGCAGGTGCCCGAGCGGGGTGACGTTGGCATCGCTGTGCAGGGAGAACGAGACGCCCTCGCGTTCCGCGGTCGCACACGCTTCCATCCGGCGTGCTCGTTCGGGTCCGACGGTGATGTCGTGGTGCTGGTCGCCCCAGTACCAGATGTGGTTGGCGAAGATGTTGGCGCAGATCCCGAGCTTGGCCATGCGCCGGAACTGCGCTGTCCGCGTGAGCTGGGAGTGCTGCACCGTGTGGCGGTGGTCGAGCCATGGATGTTCGATGACGAGTTGCTCGACCGTGTCGATCCACGCGTCGATCGTCAGATCGCCGTTGCAGTGCGCATGGATGTTGATGTGGCGTTCGTGGAAGGGCCGGGCGATCTCGAGGAGTTGGTCGGGGGCGATCATCCATTGACCGTGGTCGGCGCCGGTGTAGTAGCCGGGCCAGTCCATCTTGGCGGTGAAGCCCTGAATCGATCCGTCGAGCACGAGTTTGAGCCCGGCGGTCCGCAGCTTGTCCGTGTCACCCTCCGCGAGTTGCAGCATGAGGTCGGCGGCGCCCGCCCAGTCGGTGACGCCTGGCCCGAGCGCGTGGACGTGGCGCTGCAGGATGCGTGCCGGGTAGTCGTCCCGGTCGACGACGTCGTGCCAGAGCTGTTGCCCCTCGGGGCGTGAGAGGCCGGACGCAGCCAGGTCACACAGCATCGTGATGCCCTGGTTCGCGCAGATCTGGCCGAGTGCTTCGATGGCCTTGGGGTCGTTGAGCGCGCGCAGGATCACGTGCAGCGCTGACATCGCCAACGCCATCGCAGGCATCTCCTGCAGTTCACCGTTCGGCTCGCCGTTGGCGTCGCGGGCGACTCCTGGAGTCACCGACTCGCGGGTGATCTCGTGACGTTCGAGCATCGCCGTGTTGACCGTGGCGAGATGCGCGCTGGCGTGGAACACGAAGATCGGGCGTTCGGTCGACACGCGGTCGAGGTGGTCGCGGGTGAGGCGCTCCTCGTCGGTGAAGTAGATCGGGTCGAACCCGCCGACGACGATCGGTTCGTCCGAGCCGCGTGTCTCCTCGTCGATCTGACGAAGGCGCTCGAGCAGGCCGTCGTACGTGCGGATGCCGGGTGCGATGCCGCCGTCGGCACGGTGTCGGTCGAACCATCCGACGTACGGAATGAGCGAGAACGCGCCCTCGAGCGAGTGGGCGTGCGCCTCGATCATCCCGGGCACGATCACGTGCTCGGCGAATCGGTCGTCGACCTGGTGGGGTCCCCAACTCGCGCATTCCTCGACCGTCCCGGCCGCGAGAATGCGCCCTTCCTTCACGGCGACCGCGTCGACGGTCGGTTGGGATGGGTCCATCGTCACGATGGTCCGTGCGGGGAAGACGGTGATGTCGCTCACCGTCGCGACCGTAGTTGGGAGGTGATGTGGCGAATCGTGCCAGGCGCGATTCGTCACATCCTGCTGCGGTTCAGCCGAGGTGCGGGGCGACCTCGGAGGCGACCAGGTCGAGGTGGTCGAGGTCGGCGAGGTCGAGAACCTGCAGGTAGATCCGCTCCGCGCCGACCTCGGCCCAGGCGCGCAGTGTCTCGACGACTTCGCCGGGCGTGCCAGCGGCGCCGTTGGTGCGAAGCTCCGCGGCATCTCGGCCGATCGACGCTGCACGCCGATCGACCTCGGCATCGTCAGCCCCGCAGCACAGCACGACCGCGGCGGAGAACGTCATGGAGTCCGGATCGCGATCGATCGCCTCACAGGCGCCGCGCACACGGTCGCGCTGCGCCGCGAAGCCCTCACGATTCATGAACGGAGTGTTGAACTCGGTCGCGAAGCGGGCGGCCAGGGCCGGCGTCTTCTTCGGACCGCCGCCACCGATGATGATCGGAACTGGGGACTGCGTGGGCTTGGGGAGCGCGGGTGAGTTCGTGACGGGATAGTGGCCGCCGGGCGACTCGAACGTCTCGCCGACGGGCGTCGACCACAGGCCGGTGATGATCTCGAGCTGCTCGTCGAGCCGTTCGAAGCGCTCGCCCAACGCCGGGAACGGGATCCCGTACGCCTCGTGCTCGGACTGGTACCACCCGGCGCCGAGGCCGAGCTCGACGCGGCCGTCGGACATCTCGTCGACCTGCGCGACGCTGATCGCGAGCGGACCGGGGAGGCGGAACGTCGCCGACGTCACGAGCGTGCCGAGGCGGATCGTGGATGTCTCGCGAGCGATCCCCCCGAGCGTGACCCACGCATCGGTGGGCCCCGGCAGACCGTCGCCGCCCATCGTCAGATAGTGATCGCTGCGGAAGAAGGCGCCGTACCCGAGTGTCTCCGCACGCTGGGCGACGGCGAGGAGGTCGCCGTACGTGGCGCCCATCTGCGGTTCGGTGAAGATTCGGAGGTCGGCGAGTTGCATGCGGTCAGGCTAGGACGCCGCCCGCTGCAGCCACGGACCGTCGCGGGTGAGTGTGAGGCGCATGGGCAGTGTGGCTCCCGGCTCGGTCTCGAGGACCAGCACCGTCTCGGAGAGGTACTCGTCCTCGGTGAAGGAGCCCTCGAGCCAGATGTCTCCGAGCCCGGTGGCCGGTCGACCGCTGCAATCGGTCTCGCCGGTGGTCGTGATGTTGACGTGGACACGGACGTCGAGCTCGGTGGGCCGGAGATGGGTCGGCGCCCAGAAGCCGCGCGACGTGATCCGGGTCCCCGTGAGTCCGTAGCATCCGCGGACCGAACCCTCGGTTCCAGTGACGTCGAACCAGTAGGCGGTCGGCGTCTGGCCCTCGATCTCGATCCCGACCTGGTACAAGAAGCCGTAGCCCGGCACGCCGGCCCCGCCGAGGAACTGCAGGTCTGCGGTGTAGTGAGCGGAGATCGACGGCACCGAGAACCAGCGTCGCGGTTCGAAGTCGTACTCGTTGCCGTCTTCGTCCTCCGCGTGGATCCGGGTCGAGTACGACGAGCCGGCACACACGGGGAACTCGACCGTGAACTCGCTCGCGAAGCCCTCGGGCTCGACCGGTGAGGCGTCGGAACACGCGGTCGTCAGTTCCTCGACGAGTTCGACGGTGATGTGGAGCGGCCGGTCGGCGAGGAGTTCCAGCTCGACCACACGGTGCAGAGGGTCGGGGCCGGGCACGTCGCGGAACTCGTCGACGCGTAGCTGCGGTGTTCCGGAGACTGTGGCGGCGTCGACCTGATCGATGAGGGTGACCGTGCCTCGCGCGGGGTTCGTCGGGTCGATCTCGGACGCTGCCACCACCGGGTAGTCAACTCGGATGACGGCGATGCCGTCGAGATCGGCATCCGGGTCGCAGCCTCCGATGCCGAACGAGTCGCCGCACATCGTCCGACTGCCCGATGGAATCGGAATCTCGTACCACTCACGGGGACGGCCACAACCGGACGGGTCGAGACAGCTCTGGAGCTGGATCGGGATGGCGATTTCCTCGACCGGGTTGTCGCGGCCTCCCAGTACTCGCGTGAGTCGCACCGGCACGGCCACGGCGCCGGCGGCATCGACGGGGATCGGCGCGTCGGCGCACTCCCACAGCGTCTGCTCGACCGAGTGTGCCCGTCCCGGTTCGAGTGGCTCGCGGTTGGAGTAGTTGGTCTGGACGCACTCGTCGAAGTCGCTGCCGGGCATTGTGAGTCCGGCGAGGATGTCGACCCGTTCGATCGTGGCGTCGCCGTGGCGGCGGATGCCCTGCAGCACGATCCTCGGGCGTTCCTGTGTCGGCGCGGCGAAGACGAGCCGGTCGGTGGCGGTCGGTCGAAGCGGGTTGGTCGTGGGGAAGATCGTGGTGCACACGAGGAGGCGGCCGCCGGGCGGAATCGGGATGCGAGCGGTGTGTGTGGCGACGTAGTCGGGGTCGTAGAGGCCGAGGGGAAAGAACGGTGACGCCCCGGTGAGGATCGGTTCGTCGATCGTCTGTGCCCCCGCACAGTCCATCGTGTCGTCGTCGTCGGCGAGCACCCGGCTGCGGAACTGGACCATGCCCTCGCGCACCGAACGGCCGGTCACCGTGGCGATCGAGCTCAGGCCGGTCACGGTGCCGGTCGTCGGCGGCCGCTGGGTGGGGTCGTCGAGCCCGATCAGTCCGTTCGTCGACTCGACCGTCTGGCCGAAGGAGTCCACGCCGGTCGCCTGGATGTTGTAGGCCAGTGCCGAGTCCCGCGGCACGTTGAGACAGATCGGGAGCGTCGCCCACTCGGTGTCGTAGTCGCGTGTGTCGAACTGCTCGTTCCACCAGGTGACCTGTTCCGGTGTCGAGCTCGGCATCGGCACGTCGACCCACGCCAACTCGGTCCCGTACGGGCGGATGCGTGCGGTCACCTCGATGACCGGTGTGCGGGTGAACAGCGTCATGGCGACCTCGCCCTCTCCGGGTGGGGGAGTCGACGCCGGGCAGGTCTGCAACGTGCCCTCGGGATCCTCGAAGAAGTGGCCGCGGGCGAAGAACATGAACGGGTCGGGCGGGGTCCGCAGCGTGCCGCCGAAGACTGCCGGGTAGCCCTCCGGGCAGTCCTCCGGTGTCGGCGGTTCGGGGCTGAGCCCCGCGCAGGGATCGAAGCGCAGTGGCGGCAGCGGCAGGAACAAGTCACCGAACCGTTCGAAGTCGATGAGCGTGTCGAGCACGAACGGTGATCCGGGCGTCGTCGACGGGTCGCCATCGGTGTCGGGCTCGTCCCCGGGAACCGTGTCGCTGACATCCGCGGTGTCCGGTGTCGCCGTGTGGGGTGTCGTGGGGGCGGGCGGGGTGCCGGCGTCCGATACGGAGGAGACCGGAACTGCCCCGGAGAACACCGGTGGTCGTGCCCCCGACGTTCCGAGCCCGATCGGCAGATCGGTGGCGGCCGGGAGCGGTTCGAGCAGCGCCTCGCTGATCGACTCGTCGAACCCCACCGCCACCGGCTCCACGACCGGGATCAACCGCTGCGCCGGCTCCGTGATGTCGGCGATCGTCAACGGATGCTCCGCGCCGCTGTCCGCGTCGGGCAGCTCGACCGGTGCACCACCCGCCTCGAACAGGCGTGGAGCCCGAACGTCCGACGTCGCATCGTCACCCTGCATCACTCGTGCGACGCCGACCCCCACGATCGCCGCTCCGACGAACGTCGCCACCGCGACCACCAGCGTCAGTGACCTGCTCATTCGATACACCACCCTGGGCCCCACACCTTGACCGAGGTGCTCGTCGACGTCTGGTTTCCGGCGGCGTCTCGGGCAGTGATGGTGATGGTGACCACGGGCTGAGCGAACTGTGCCAGCCCGCTTGCCGGCCCGAACGTCGCTCGCCACTGTCCGCCTTGGAGAGAGAACGCCAGAGGACTGCCAGGCACCGTACCGAACGTTCCCGTCACCGACGTGACGCCGATGTTGTCTGCGGCCGACACGGCGAGCGTGGATGTCTTGGCGCAGTTCAGATTGGTCTGGAAGATCTCCGAGGGTGACGCCGAAGCCTGTCCGATGGTCGGAGGCTGTGTGTCCGGCGGCGGAGGTGCGACGGTGGTGGTCGTCGCCGCAGTGGCTGGCGGTGAGGGTGTCGGAGCGGGTGTCGGCACGGGTGCCACGCCCCCGCCCTGGGTGGTGGTGGGCGTCTGCGATGGCGCCGTGGTCGTGGTCTGCGACGCGACCGTCGTGGTCGTCGACGTCTCCGGTAGCGCGTCGGTCGGTTCGGGAAGGCTGGTCGAGGTGTCCTCGATCGTCGTCTCCGGCGTCTCGGTCGTTTCCGGCGCGTCAGCGGCGAACAGTTCGTCGCTGTCGCAGTCGATCACCGGGACCTCGATCGGGTCGTCGTCGGGCCGCAGCGACTCGGCGGGGATCCACACGGTTCGGCCGATCGAGGAGGGGTCGCGAAGTGCCGACCAGTCGCCGACGTCGTTGCGTCCGACCACGAAGACCCGGTCGCCGGGTTGCAGCGACCCTGCGGACGCGCCGCCGGGACAGTCGAACGTGCGTCCCGACTGGACGTCGATCTCGACGACCGCGGCGGCGACTGCGCTGTCGTCATTCCGCAGCACGGTCGCGCCGAGGATCGCTCCCGTGGCGAGACCGAGGGCGCCGAGACCGCCGACGACCTTCAACGCGGCACCGGTCGTCGTCGACGCCGCCGTCGACGAGGTCGCGGACGCGACCCGCGCGGTAGCGGCCGACGGGTCGGCGGCCCTGCCCGCGTCACCGGCCGCGGACTGCATTCGGT
>JBAWHL010000062.1:0-11679 GCA_049593815.1 Ilumatobacteraceae bacterium
CGCAGCCACCGCAGGCTGGTGGCGCCCCGGCGGTTGCGCAGCAGCTCGGTCCGCACCTCGGGGTCGGTGGCATGGATCGACACGTGGAGCGGCGAGATGCGCTCGGTGACCACCCGCTCGAGGTAGGCCTCGGTGAAACGGGTGAGGGTGGTGAAGTTCCCGTACAGGAACGACAACCGGTAGTCGTCGTCCTTCAGGTAGAGGCTGCGGCGCATGCCCTTGGGCAGCTGATAGATGAAGCAGAACTCGCAGTGGTTGTCGCATGTGCGGACCCGGTCGAACACCGCGCTCGACACGTCGACGCCCAGCGAGGCGCCGGCGACCTTCTCGACCGAGAACGACAGATCGAGCCCACCGCGGCTGACGTCGAGTTCGACCTCGGCCTCGTCGGTGGCCATCTGCCACTCGATGATGTCGCGAGGCACGTCGCCATTCACTCGCAGGATCTCGTCGCCAGCGGCAACACCGACCTGATCCGCAGGGGACCCCGGGGTGACCGCCACGACGATCGGTGCCAACGAGCGCGACGGAGCACCGGCTCGCGCTCGCTCGGTCGATGTGGTGGCAGACATGGGGTGTGTCAGGCTACCGCCGGTGGGTCGGGGGTAGATTGACGACAGATGTCGCCTTCCGAGCCCACCGCTCCTCACGACGGCCCTCCCGCCGAGGAATCATCGGCCAACGCCGCCACCACGGAACGCCCCGGGGTCGACCAGGTCCTGCTCGCCCAGCCCCGAGGGTTCTGCGCTGGCGTCGAAATGGCGATCAAAGCGCTCGCCTGGATGGTTCGAACCTTTCCCCCTCCCGTGTACTGCTACCACGAGATCGTGCACAACAAGCTCGTCGTCGAGCGGTTCGAGGACCAGGGCGTCGTCTTCATCGACGACATCTCCGAAGCGCCCGTCGGCAGCCCGATGATGCTGTCGGCACACGGCTCGGCCCCGGAGGTCGTCGAAGCGGCGCGCAGCCGAGGTTCGTACGTCGTCGACTCCGTCTGTCCGCTCGTCACCAAGGTCCATCACGAGGTCAAGGTGCGCGCCGGCAAGGGGTACCGGATCGTCTACGTCGGCCATGAGGGCCACGAGGAGGCCGTCGGCACGATGGCCGTCGCACCGGCCTCGATCGATCGAGTCGAGTCGGTGGCCGAGGTCGATGCGCTCGACACCGACACCGATGCCCCCGTGGCGTTGCTCGCCCAGACCACCCTCTCGCACCGTGACTGGGAGGGCGTCGCCGTTCGCGTCAAGGAACGCTTCAGCGACGTCTGGACCCCCGGTCGCAGCGATCTCTGCTTCGCGACCACGAACCGCCAGTCGGCGCTGATGGCGCTGGCCCATCGCTGCGACACGGTGATCGTGCTCGGCTCGGGCAACTCGTCGAACACCCGGGCGCTCGAGAAGCTCGCCCGCGAGGAGGGCTGCGAACGGGTCTTCCGCATCAACTCCGTCGTCGATCTCCCCGACGACCTGAGCGGCGTCGTCGGCGTCACCGCTGGAGCGTCAGCCCCCGAAGAACTGGTCGACGAGGTCATCAACTTTCTCGCACCCCGTCAGGGCGTCGAGCTCGTGAACGTCACCGACGAGGACGAGTACTTCCCTCCCCCGCGCAACATCCGCGACCTGCAGGCCTCGATCGAACTGGCCTCGACGACGCTGCTCGGCGGCAGCATGCTCCACCGTCCCGGCATGGACGACCGCAGCCTCGGCGCGAGTCACGTCCTCTCCAGCCTGGTCAGCTGACGAGCCGCTCGGCGCTCAGCTGCGCGGCACCTCGGACCACGGGACGTCGCGGTCGACGCGAACATCGCCGGGCAGACCCAGCACGCGCTCGCCGAGGATGTTCTTCATCACTTCGGTGGTCCCGCCCTCGATCGAGTTCGCCCGACTGCGCAGGAACGCCTGCTGCACCGTGGTCGATCCCATCGCGGTCTCCGGACGGATCATCTCGTAGCTGCCGTAGAGCATCCCGTCGGCGCCGAGCAGGTTCATGACTTCGGCGTAGATGTCCTTGTTGAGGTCGGCCGATGCCATCTTGCCGATCGACCCCTCCGGGCCCGGGTCACCGGTCTTGCGCAGCTGGTTGGCACGAATGTTGGTGAGACGCAGCACTTCGGCGCGGCTCCACAGCTTCATCACGTCGTCGAGCGACGAGGCGTCCTTGCGGTCGTCGGGCAGCTCCTGCCAGGTCTGCGTGAGCTGCGAGATCGTGCCCGAGCCCTTGGCCGGGATGCTCCCACCGATCGACACGCGTTCGTTCATCAGAGTCGTCAGCGACACGCGCCACCCATCGCCGGGGCGACCGAGCATCTCTTCGTCGGCGATGCGGGTGTCGGAGAAGAAGACCTCGTTGAACTCTGCCTCGCCGGTCATCTGGCGCAGGGGCCGGATCTCGACGGTCGGGTCCTGCATGTCGACGACGAAGGCGGTCAGGCCCGCGTGCTTGACCGCACCAGGGTCGGTGCGCACGACCAGCAGGCCCCACTTCGACAGGTGCGCGAGGGTCGTCCACACCTTCTGGCCGTTGACGATCCATTCCTCACCGTCTTGCACGCCGGTCGAGGAGAGGCCAGCGAAGTCCGATCCGGAGCCGGGTTCGGAGAAGAGCTGGCACCAGATCTCCTCGCACGTGAACAGCGGACGCAGGTACCGATTCTTCTGCGCGTCGCTCCCCCATCCAACGACGGTCGGGCCGCACATTCCGTAGCCGATCGGGTTGCGGTACATCGCGTTCGGGCCGCCGGCCGCGGAGATCCGCTCGTTGACGATCTTCTGCAGCTTCGGGGAGAGGTCGAGGCCACCATTGCCCTCGGGGAAGTGGACCCAGGCCAACCCTCGGTCGAACTGCTCGCCGAGGAAGGTCGGCGCGTCCGTCGACGCCGGCGGGAACGAGGACAGCAGCTCCTCCACCAGGTCGGTCACCCGCTGTTCGTCAGCCGTGAGGGTCTCGGTCGCGTCGGTGGTCGTCATGGCCCTGAACGTACTGCTGGGTCGGCTCCGGTCGAGAACCGGAGAACGGGTGTCAGTTGAAGATCGCCGTGGCGCGAGCGATCTCCGGACCTTCGGTGTCGGAGAGCTCGTCGATCTCGTCGCGCAAGCCCATGACGAGCCCCAATCGCACCGTGTCGGCGCGGCCGGCGAACACGCTCTTGAGGTTGTTCAGCATGCGTATCACGATGTCCCGATCGGCGGTCGGTTCCAGGAACTCGTCACGCCACGGAACCTGACCTCGGGTCACCGACTCGAAGATCGCGCGTGCTCCCGCCCGGTCGAGACGACGCCCCCGGTCGAAGGGATCGAAGAAGACGTCGGGGTCGTCGGCCACGCGGACCAGGAAGTGGGCGGGCATGCCCACACCGACGAGCTTCACACCGACGCGCCGAGCGACCTCGATCATCACCACGGCCAACGTGATCGGGATGCCGGTTCGAGTCGCGATGACCCGGTCGAGACACGAATTGCGCCAGTCGTAGTACGCCTGGCGATTCCCGGTGAAGTGCTCCGTCTCGAAGAGGTGCCGAGCCACCCCATCTGGAGTCGGCGTCGCGCAGTCCCCCGCGAACAGGTCGAGCGCAGCGAGCCACTCGATCAGATCGAGGTCGGGCTGCAGCGACGCGGAGATCAGGAGCGAGGCCTCGTCGAGCGCCAATTCGTCGGAATCGCCCGCCATCAGCTCGGCGAAGCGTTCTCGACCCATGCCGACAAGGTACCGATCCACTACGTTGCGCGACATGTATCCCGGTGCACACCTCACTCAGCACGGCGACAAGCCGGCACTCGTCATGGCCAATTCCGGCTACACCCAGACCTACGCCGAGCTCGACGCTGCAGCCAACCGAGTGAGTCGGTTGCTGCGCGCCGCTGGCCTCCAGCCAGGGGACCACGTCGCCATGTGTATGGAGAACCACGATCGGTACTTCGAGATCGTGTGGGGCTGCCACTACGCCGGGCTGGTCTACACCTGCGCCTCGTCGCGGCTCACCAGCCACGAACTGGAGTACATCATCAACGACTGCGGGGCGCGTGCGTTCATCACGTCGAAGTACAAGGCCGAGCAGGCGACCGACGTCATCGACGCGACACCGAACGTGGAGCTGCGCTTGATGCTCGACGGAGTGGTCGATGGCTACGAGAGCTACGAGCACGCGGTCGAGGCCCAGTCACCCGAGCCGCTCGACGAGGCCCGCGTCGCCGGCCTCGACATGCTCTACTCCTCGGGGACGACGGGCATGCCCAAGGGCATCACGCGTCCGTTCCCCAACACCCCGCTCGAGGACACCGCCAGCGGCGTGATGGGCCTCATGCAGCTGCTGTTCGGTGCGACCGACGCCACCAAGTACCTGTCGCCGGCGCCGTTCTATCATGCCGCTCCGCTGCGCTTCTGTCTCGCCGTCCATGCGATCGGCGGAACCATCATCGCGATGGAGAACTTCGACGCCGAGCGATATCTGCAGCTCGTCGAGGAGCATCAGATCACCCACAGCCAGGTCGTGCCGACGATGTTCGTCCGGATGCTCAAGCTGCCCGAAGCGACGCGCAACAAGTACGACGTGTCGTCACTCGACTGTGTGATCCACGCCGCCGCGCCGTGCCCGGTGCCCGTCAAGCACCAGATGATCGAGTGGTTCGGCCCGGTCATCCGGGAGTACTACGCGGGCAGCGAAGGCAACGGCTTCGTGTTCTGTGACAGCGAGGCATGGCTCGCCCATCCGGGCACCGTCGGCGCCCCGATCGGCTGCGTCCTGCACATCGTGGGCGAAGACGGTGAGGAGGTGCCTCAGGGTGAGTCCGGCACCGTCTACTTCGAGGGTGGCGCCGAGTTCGAATACCACAACGATCCCGACAAGACGAAGGGTTCGCGTCACCCCAAGGGGTGGAGCACGCTCGGCGACGTCGGCTACCTCGACCCGGACGGCTACCTGTTCCTGACCGACCGCAAGGCCTACATGATCATCTCGGGCGGCGTGAACATCTACCCGCAGGAGGCCGAGAACGTCCTGGTGACCCACCCCAAGGTGATCGACGTCGCCGTGTTCGGTGTTCCCAACGACGACTTCGGTGAGGAAGTCAAGGCGGTCGTGCAGCCCGTCGAGATGCCTGCCGACGACGCGGCGGCCGCCGCCCTGGCATCGGAACTGATCCAGTTCTGCAAGACCGAACTCGCCGACGTCAAGTGCCCTCGCTCGATCGACTTCCGCACGGAGCTCCCCCGTCACCCGACCGGCAAGCTCTACAAGCGCTTGCTGAAGGACGAGTACTGGGAGGCCGCTGGTCGCAGCATCTGAGTCGAGACGTGACGAGGACCAGGACCAGGAGCGCCGGGTGATCGTCCGACATCCCTACCTCGACTGGCCGGGACCCATCCCCTTCGCGCATCGCGGGGGGACCAGCGCAGCGCCGGAGAACACGTTGCCGGCGTTCGAGCACGCGGTCGACTTGGGCTATCGGTACCTGGAGACCGACGTCCACCGCACCGCGGACGGCGTCCTCGTCGCGTTCCACGACACCGACCTCGAGCGCACCTGTGGGCTCGCCCGTGACATCGCGGATCTGACGTCGGACGAGATCGGCGGGTTGCGCGTCGACGGGCGCGAGCCGATTCCGCTGATGTCGGAGTTGTTCGAGCGGTTCCCCGACGTCCGGTTCAACATCGACTGCAAGTCCGACGCCGCGGTCGGCCCGCTCGTCGAGCTCGTGCGGGCACACGGCGCCATCGATCGGATCTGCATCGGCGCGTTCAACCACCGGCGGCTGACCAAGCTGCGCGCGCTGCTCGGACCGCGTCTGCTGACCTGCATGAGCCCGAACGAGGTCGCGCCCCTGCGGCTGGCCCGGCGGCTTCCAGGCCAGGCTCCCCGGGTGGCCCAGGTCCCCGTTCGCTATGGACGAGCCACCGGCCCACGCGGCATCACGGTGGTGACCTCGCGGTTCATCCGCAGCGCCCACGCGGCCGGCGCTCCCGTGCACGTGTGGACCATCGACGATCCCGACGAGATGCACCGGTTGCTCGATCTCGGCGTCGATGGGCTGATGACCGACCGCCCCGAGATCCTGCGTTCCGTGCTCGAGTCCCGCGGCGAGTGGTACACCTGACCCGACCCTTTCCAGCGATGAGCGACTGCACCGCATGTGGGAGGTTCGCTCATCGGAGTCCACCGGAGCGGGTCGGACGGAGGTCGGGCTCCGAGCACCGGGGGCCGCAGTCGTAAGGTGCCGCACATGGCCGAACCCATGTCCCTGCCTCGCTCATCGGTGCGGGCGCCGCACCATCTCGTCGCCTCGGCCGACCACCTGGCGACGTCAGCGGGCCTGGCGGCATTCGAGCAGGGCGGAAATGCCGTCGACGCGGCAATCGCCACCAACGCTGCGATCGCGGTGACCGGACCGCACCTGTGCGGCTTGGGTGGCGACCTGTTCGCCCTCGTGCACGTCGACGATCCTGTGAGCGACGCCCCCGGCGAGACGTACGCGCTGAACGCGTCTGGTCGCGCCGGCTCCGGAGCGGACCCCGATGCGATGCGCGAGGAGGGGCTCACCGAGATGCCGTTCAAGACCGACATGCGATCGGTCACCGTGCCCGGGTGCATCGACGGCTGGCTCGCCCTGCACGAGCGCTTCGGGTCACTCCCACTCGAGGTGATCCTCGCGCCCGCCCGCCGACTCGCTGCCGACGGATTCCCGGCGAGCCCGCTGCTCGTGGGGTCGCTGCGACGACTCGACGCGCCGAGCCGGTCCCACCTGGCGGAGCTGGCGACCCAGGCAACCTCGACCGGCGCCGTCGTGCGCCGACCGGGCGCCGCGCTGGTCCTGGCCGGCCTTCCCGTCAGCGGCCGCGACGGGTTCTACGGCGGAGCCTTCGGAGACGGTCTCATCGAGGTCGGCGACGGGCTGTTCACACGCGACGATCTCGACGCCCGGCACGCGGACTGGGTCGATCCGCTGACGACCAACGCCTTCGGCGTCGACATGCACACGATCGGCCCGAATTCGCAGGGGTACCTGACCTTGGCCGCCGCCCGCCTCGCTGACCAGCTCGACCTGCCCGACGACCCCGACGACGACCGCTGGGCGCATCTGCTGGTCGAGGCCGCCACCGCTGCCGGGTCCGATCGACCCGACGCGCTTCACGAGGGCGCCGACGGCGAGGCACTGTTGCGGGAGATCGATGCCCGGCTCGATCTCGTCGGGCTCGAACAGTCGAGCGGCCGCACCGCACCGGCGGCCGACGGGGACACGACCTACCTGTGCACCGCCGGCATCGACCGGGACGGACGCCGGCTCGGGGTCTCCCTGATCCAGTCGAATGCGTCCGGGTTCGGCAGTCACCTCGTCGAGCCGAACACCGGCATCAATCTCCACAATCGTGGGCTCGGATTCAACTTGATCGACGGTCACCCGGCCGAACTCCGTCCGGGGCGCCGCCCGCCGCACACGCTGTCGCCAGCGTTGGCGACCAGGAACGGCAGGTTGGCAGCGGTGTTCGGCACGATGGGCGGCGACGCCCAACCACAGATCCTCCTCCAGATCGCGGCACGCCTGTTCCGCCACGGCCAATCGGCCACCGCCGCGATCGACGCGGCACGGTGGGCATTGCGCGGCCCGACGACCGGCTTCGACACGTGGACCGGCGATGTCGGTCCGACCGTGCGGATCGAGGGCCACGGCCCGGCCACGTGGGTCGAGCGTCTCCGGTCCCGCGGCCACGCCAGCCAGTCGGCACCCGCATGGGACTCCGAGTTCGGCCACGCCCACGCCATCGTCGTGGAGGACACGGGAATGTTCGCCGGCGCTGCAGACCCTCGAGCCGTCATCGGCTCGGCCGCTGGAGCCTGACGCGCATCAACCGTTACAAAAGGGGTCTGACCCCTGATGTAACGCATGGTGGGATGGTCGCGTCGACTACGAGACCAGCGGCATGACCTCTTCCACGAAGCGGGCCATCTGCTCGTCGGCCTTCTTGTAGGGATCGCCGATGAGGTGGGGGAAGATCGTCAGGTACTCGAAGCCGAGCAGGTCACGCAGGAACTGGACCTCCTCGGCCACCTTCTCGGGCGTGCCGACGAGCAGCGTCTTGTTCTCGATCGACTCGTCGAGCGTGGGGATCAGCCCGGCGGGTGACGGCTTGCCGTCGGGACCCATGTACCCGCGGCTCCAGCCGTAGGGGCCGAGGAACTTCCAGAACTCGTCGTGGCCCGACAGCGCGGTCGCTCGGGCCTCCTCCATCGTGTCCTCGATCCGGACCGACACGACGAGCATGCGCTTCTCGTGCGGCGCCAACTCGACGCCGTGGGCCTCGGTGTAGTTCTCGCCGTACGTGTCCCAGAACCGTTTGATGAACGAGTAGTGCTGGTTCCAGAACACCGCACCATGGTCGACGACGGGCACGTAGTCGAGTGTCGGCGGCGACGTGACCGCCTGCCAGATCTCATAGGGGTGCACCGGACGCGGAATCAGACTGAGTTCCTGCACGGTCGTACCCCGGTCGGGGATGCCCGGGACCGGGATCTGGAAGTGCTTGCCCTGGAACGAGAACGACTCCTGACTCAGGGAGCGTCGCACGATCTCCATCGATTCCTCGAAGACCTCACGGTTGTGGAGGTCGGCGTCGATGCCATCGGGGTTGTCCAGCGATCCGATCGAGACACCCTTGTCGTTGAGGTGCAGCACCTCCCGCGGGACCGTGCCCCGTCCGACGCCGAGCATGGCGCGCCCGCCCGACAGGTTGTGCAACGTGGAGAAGTCCTCGGCGAGCCGCATCGGATTCCACTGCGGCACCACGTTGAACATCGAGCCGAAGCGGAGCTTCGTCGTGTTCGCCGCGATCCACGTGGAGATCAGGAGCCCGTTCGGGATGACCTCGTACCCCTCGTACTGGAAGTGGTGTTCGGTCGTCCAGAACGAATCGAACCCGAGCCGCTCGGCCTCCTTGGCGGAGTTGACGTAGTCCAGCGTCGCCTTCCAACAAGCCTCGTTGGAGTACCGACGATCCATCGGGTCCGGCGCTCCAGCGCCCGCATCGTCCATCTCGACACCGCCGAAGAAGAAGGCGCCAAGTTTCACATCGGGTCGATCTGTCATGGGGTCTATGTTCGCGCAGATGCCGACCATCCTCCTGAAGCACGCGGCGACAATTCACACTGCCGACACGAAGGCCCCACAGGACGTGTTGATCGTCGACGGGCTGATCGCCGAGGTGGCGGCCGACATCACCCCGCGTGCGACCCCGGACGAGACCGTCGATCTCGACGGTTGGCTCCTGCTCCCGTCGGCTGTGGAGCCACATGCACACCTCGACAAGGCATTTCTCGCCGAACTGATCGTCAATCCGACGGGTGACCTGATGGGTGCGATCACGGCGATGCAGGCCAGCCGCCACCTCCTGAGCGTGGAGACGATCATCGAGCGCGCCGAACGCGCCGCTCGCCTGATGGCAGCGAACGGCTACCGGGCCGTCCGCACGCACGCGGACACCACGGTCGAACACGGCCTGCGCAGCATCGAGGCGCTCACCGAGGTTCGCCGGCGAGTCGCCGACCTGATCGATGTCGAGATCGTGGCGCTCTGTGGCTGGCCGGTCGTTGGCGTGGCTGGCGCCGACCAACGTGCGCTCCTGCACGACGCGATGGCCGCTGGCGCCGACCTCGTCGGCGGGTGCCCGCATCTCGAATTCGATGCCGGCACCGCCGCAGCGACCGATGTCCTCCTCCAGGTCGCCACCGACCACGGCGTCGGCGTCGATCTGCACACCGACGAGACGCTCGACGCCTCCGTGCTCGGTCTCGTGGAGTTGGCCGAGCGGGTGCTCGGCGGTTTCGAGCACCGGGTCACCGCGAGTCACTGCGTCAGTCTCGGAATGCAGTCGACCTCGCGACAGCAGCAGATCGCGGAGCTGGTCGCCGAGGCCGGCATCAGCGTCGTCGCACTCCCCCACACGAATCTGTTCCTCCAAGGACGCGGCGCTGCACCGATGCCCAGGGGCCTCACCGCCGTCGCCGCGCTCCGTGCCGCCGGGGTCAACGTCGCGGCCGGTGCCGACAACCTCCAGGACCCCTTCAACCCCGTTGGCCGGGCATGTCCGTTCGAGACGGCGGGCCTGATGGTCATGGCCAGTCACCTGCTCCCCCACGAGGCATGGGAGTCGGTGAGCTCGGCATCCGCCGCCGCGCTCGACCTCGAGGTCGGAACGATCGCACCGGGTGCCGCCGCGGATCTCCTGGCGGTCCGAGCCACGACCGTGCGCGAAGCGATCGCGTTCGGTCCTGATGCTCGCCGCGTCTGGCGGCGTGGCGTCGTCATCGAGCGTTCCGACGCCTGAGGCGCCCGCTCGACGCCCTGTTGGCGCGTGGGGTAACACGGAGTTAACAGAGTCGCCGCGGGCCGCTGGAAAGCCAGCACCTAGGATGACGCGCATCATGGTGGAAGGGCAGCAGGGGACGCACGGCGAGCGATTCGCCGGTTGCCGCGTCGTCGCGACCGGCGCGGCCCGGGGCATCGGCGTCGACATCGTGCGACGCTTCGCCGCCGAGGGTGCCGAGATCGCGATCCTCGACCGTCTGCTCGACGAAGCGACCGATGTCGCTGACTCGATCGGTGGCCATCCCGTCGCCTGCGACCTCGCCGACGTCGCGTCGACGACCGCGGCGATGGACGCGGCGATCGACGCGCTCGGCGGCATCGACATCCTCGTCAACAACGCCGGCATCTTCTCGATCACACCGCTGCTCGACATCACCGCAGACGAATGGGACAAGGTCTTCGCGATCAACACGCGGGCCATGCTCCTCACCACCCAGATCGCCGCCCGAGCCATGATCAGCCAGCAGACCGGCGGCAAGATCGTCAACACGGCAAGCATGGGCGGCAAGGTCGCCGCCGGCGGTCAAGCGCACTACGCAGCGTCGAAGGCCGCCGTGATCTCCTTGACCCAGGCATCGGCCGCCGAACTCGGCGTCCACGGCATCAACGTCAACGCCGTCTGCCCGGGCTACGTGCTCACGGAGATGGGTGCCGACACCCGAACCCCCGAGATGATCGCCGAGTGGTCCGCCAAGTCGCCGCTCGGCCGGCTCGCTTCACCCGACGACGTCGCGTCGATGACACTGTTCCTGGCGTCCGACGACGCCAACTACTGCACCGGTCAGGCGATGAACGTCACCGGTGGGATGATCTTTCACTGAGGACCTGATGACCCCGACCACCAGCGACACCCAGATCAGCAACGAGGGCAGGCCCGACCCGGGCGCGCCACCCGCGTTGCAGTTCCGCAGCGTCTCGATGACGTTTCCCGACGGCACCCACGCCCTCGACGACACGACCTTCGACGTGCGTCCCGGCGAGTTCGTCACCGTCGTCGGCCCGTCCGGGTGCGGCAAGTCGACGTTGCTGCGCATCGCGTCCGGCCTCACCACCCCCACGACCGGCACGGTGATCGGCAACCCCAGCGACATGGGCTACGTCTTCCAGGACGCCACGCTGCTGCAGTGGCGCACGGTCCAGCGCAACGTCGAGTTGTTCGCCGAGCTCGAAGGCGTTCCCAAAGCGGAACGCCGCCAGCGAACCGCGGAGAACCTCGAGCTCGTGGGGCTGACCGGTCACGAGGACAAGTACCCGAAGCAGCTCTCCGGCGGCATGAGAATGCGGGCGTCGCTCGCCCGATCGCTCGTCATGGAACCCAAGATGTTCC
>JBAWHL010000063.1:0-3327 GCA_049593815.1 Ilumatobacteraceae bacterium
GCCGTGAACCGTGTCCGGAAGTAGGTCGTGGTGTACTTGCGACTCGAATTCGGGCCGAAGGAGACCACGGTGTTCTCGTCGCCGTCGCCGTACCCGAACTCGCCGACGCCGGTCTTCCATGCGCCAGCGTCGAACGCGGGCTCCTTCCACGCCGAGCCCTGGTTGCTGCCATCGTCGAGATAGGACCACGTCGCCGTCGCCGGCAGCGTGAACGACGCGGTGGGCACCGTCGTCGTGGTCGTGGGTGTGGTCGTGGTTGTGGTTGTGGTTGTGGTGGTCGCCGGCGTGATCGTGGTGGTCGTGGTGGTCGTGGCGGGAACGGTGGTGGTCGGGGTGCCGGTGCCGGGTGCGCCGTGGAGGCTGGCGAGGAACGTGAGGTCGGAGGAGCCGAGGGTGTTCTGGTGGACCTCGACGGCGAGGACGTTGGTGCCGGCGCGCACGAGTGTCGGGTCGATCGCGATCACGTGGTCCTCGCGTTCGCCCGATCCGTAGATCGCCGCGGGGGCGCGGCTGTCGACGTCGATCGACCCGGTCGGCATGTTCAGTCGGGCGACCTCGATACCGTTGAGATAGGCGACCGCGCCGTCGTCCACCCGCAGCAGCAGCGTCAGATCGCCGGGTGTGCCGGTCGCCGAGAACTCGTGGCGGAAGTAGGTCGTGGGGTACTTGCGGCCAGCGGTCGGCCCGTAGCCGACGACGGTGTGCTCGTCGCCGTCGCCGTACCCGAACTCGCCGACGCCCGTCTTCCAGGCGTGGTCGTCGTAGCCGATCGTGCGCCATGCCGTGCCCTGGTCGGATCCGTTGTCGAGGTACGACCACGTCGCCGTCGTCGCGACGTCGATGCCACCACCGGGCGGCGGCGGCGCGGTCGTGGTCGGCGGCGCTGTTGTCGTCGGTGTGGCGATGGTGGTCGTGGCAGAATCGGTGGTCGTCGTGGTGCCGGTGCCGGGTGCGCCGTGGAGACTGGCATGGAACGTGAGGTCGGAGGAGCCGAGGGTGTTCTGGTGGACCTCGACGGCGAGGACGTTGGTGCCGGCGCGCACGAGTGTCGGGTCGATCGCGATCGCGTGATCCTCGCGTTCGTCGGACCCGGAGATGGCGCTGGGCGCGCGGCTGTCGACGTCGACGGGTCCGCTCGGCATGTTGAAGCGGGTGACCTCGGTGCCGTTGAGGTAGACGACGGCGCCGTCGTCGACGCGCAGCAGCAACGTCAGGTCGCGGGGGGTCCCGGTGGCCGTGAACCGGCTCCGGAAGTAGGTCGTCGGGTACTTGCGCGCAGCGTTGGGCCCGTACGAGACGACGGTGTTCTCGTCCCCGTCGCCGTATCCGAACTCCCCGACTCCGGTCTTCCAGTCCCCGTCGTTGTAGTCGGGGTCGCGCCAGTCCGTGCCGAGGTCGGCGCCGATGTCGCTGTAGGTCCACGTCGCGTCGGTGTCGACGGTGACGCCGCCGCCGGTCGGTGCCGGTGGCGGCGCGATGGTGGTCGGGGGAATGGTGGTGGTCGTCGGTGCCGGGGGCTGGATGACGGTGCTCCCGTAGGCGACGACGGTGGCGAAGAACGTCAGGTCGTTCGAATCCGGTGCCGTCTGATGCACCTCGACGGCAATCGTGTTCGTGCCGGCGTGGATCGTCGCCGGGTCGATGGCGAAGTAGCGCGAGTCGTCCTCGCCGTAACCATCGCGCGCGTGAGCCAGCGTCGAGGGCCCCACGGTCCCACTGGGCATGTTGTCGCGTGCGACCTCCACCCCGTTGACGTACACGACCGCGCCGTCGTCGGCTCGCAGGTAGATCGCCGCAGCTGCGGGAGCGGAGCCGGCCTCGAAGGTTCGCCGGAAGTAGCTCGTGATGTTCTTGTTCGAGGCGGACCCGCCATAGGAGATCCGGGTCCGCTCGTCGCCGTCGCCGTATCCGAACTCGCCGACGCCGGTCTTCCAGCTGCGGTCGTCGAATCCGGGCTGGCGCCAGGCGGTGCCCTGGTTCGATCCGTCGTCGAGGTAGTTCCAGTTCTCCCAACCCCAGATGCGCGCGGAGAACTCGGTCGGGGTTGCCGCCGGGAAGATCGCGAAGCCCTCGACGCGCACCCCCGAGATGGTGGAGAAGTTGCCGGCGATCACGATCTCCGACGTGTCGCCGTCCACCGCCCAGGCGCCCATGAACCGGTCGAAGCTGGGATTGAACGTCGTGTCACGGACCCCGTTCGTGAGGTCGTAGCCGTTGAGCCTCGTGGCGCCATCGCCGTCGGCGCCGTCGTGAAAGCCGGCGAACACGCGTCCATCGATGAGATCGACGCCCTGCACGTCACCGTCGACCAGTTGGCGCCATCGCCGATTGCCGGTCGTCGTGCTGTACACAGCGACGCGGTTGCCGATTCCCGGGACCCCTGAGTGGCCCGCAAGCAAGTACTGCCCGTCGGGTGTGACTTCGAGGTCGTCGACGTACCCGGTCACGTTCTGCAGCGTGGGCCCGGCGGTGGCGCCGGTGATCGCATCGAGCGTGCTGATGTCGGTGTCGGCGGTGCCGTTGACATTGGCGTAGGGGCCACCGATGTAGACCTTCGACCCATCGGGGGCGGCAGCGACGGCGAGGACCGTGTTGTCGACGACGGGCCGGAACGTGGGGTCGACCGCGCCGGTGGTCGGCGACAGCGCTGCCACCCTGGTTCGATTCGTACCGCCGATCGTGGTGAACGCTCCGCCGACGTAGAGCTTTCCGTTGGCGAGCGACATGTTGTAGACGTTGCCGTTGGTGTCGGCGCTGAATGCCTCGCGAATCGCGCCGGTCGCGGGGTCGAGTGCCGCGATGCGAGCGCGCTGAGCACCGCTCACGGTGGTGAAGACGCCGCCGATGAAGAGGGAGGTGCCGTCGGTCTGGATGTTGTAGACGGCGTTGTCCGTGTCGGCTCGGAACGACTCGATCAGTGCCCCTGTGGTGGCGTCGAACGCGGCGAGGTTTCGACGCTGGGCCGATTGCGAGCCGTTCGGGCTGA
This sequence comes from Ilumatobacteraceae bacterium, assembly GCA_049593815.1. Lineage (GTDB taxonomy): Bacteria > Actinomycetota > Acidimicrobiia > Acidimicrobiales > Ilumatobacteraceae > Sva-07. The sequence continues at coordinate 2,987 of JBAWHL010000063.1, forward strand.
TGGCCTGGGAGAACGATCCTCCGACGTAGATCGTGTTGCCGACCTTGAGCACCGATCGTCCGATGCCGTTGACCCGCCACGAACTCAATGGAATCGACGAGTACCTGGTGTCGCCGGCGGCGCTGGCCTCGCTCGACTCGCTCACCGCAACAGCGATGGGCAACATCGTCAGCAGCACCGTTGCGGCAATGATGACGCGCCAACGCGGTGAGGCCATCAAAATTTCCGGGTGATTCCGCATTCCCCGTCCTCCGCCTGTCCACGAGGCTGTCGCCTCGAATCCGCGCCCGACGATACTACATGTGCGCTTGTGAGCGAACGGGAACAGACGGGCTCCTTGT
>JBAWHL010000064.1:0-10177 GCA_049593815.1 Ilumatobacteraceae bacterium
GCACGACCGACCTCACACCGCTGCAGGCCATGTACGCCGCGGCGCCCACGATGGGGCTCGCCGACGGTGCCGACGAGGTCCACAAGTCGACCGTCGCACGGCGGGTGCTGAAGGAGTACCGCCCCCACGAGGGCTACTTCCCTCGCGAGTACATCCCGTACAAGCGCGAGGAGGCCTGGGCGAGCTACCAGGACAAGTTCGACGCCGATCCGGAACTGCTCGAAGCGGCGGAGCGCTACAAGAAGTACTTCGCCAACCGACGCTGACGCCGGAGTCGGCCGGTTCGATCGGGTCCGGCCGGTTCAGTCCGGGTGCAGCCGTGGCGCACCCGGATGGAACGGCGTTCCCGGTGCCGGCTCGACCCCGAGTGGTGAAGGTGACCGGCTGAACGTGAACCCCGACCAGCCGATCGACTCGTCGACGAGCACGTCGTCCGCCAGCAGGAACCGGCGACCGGTCGTCTCGTGCGCATCGATGCGAACGAAGTTCGGCTTGTCCGAGGACACCCACGGGAACAGTGGGAGCTGCTCTGCCGCGTCGCGATCGGTCGGGTGCTCGATCTCTCGAGCCCATCCCTTGACGATCACGCTCCACGCCGTGCGCGTCGACGGTTCGAAACCGTCGATCTCGAACGCGACATGGTGCAGCAGGGCGGCCCCCGCCAGCTTGGTGCCAGCCGCCGTGCGGAACACGATCGCTCCGTCGGCCATCACGTAGTTGATGGGAAAGATCTCGGGGCGACCACCGATGTCGACGGCCAAGCGGCCGACCGAGGTGCGCTGCAGCAGTTCCATGCATGCCTCGTTGCCGAGGTGCTCGGTGTCGAGAGGTGATGAACTCATACCTCCAGTGGACACCTCGCGACGGTTCGCGACCAGGGCCGAATGTCACGAACGGTGGCGGTGCGACACCAGCGCCGCACAACGCTCACCCGTGGACCGCGCGCTCGACTCGTCGCATGGCGCGGCGCACTGGTCATGATGACCGCATGACGCTCGAGCTGCCGGAACTCACCACGATCGAGGTGACCGAGGCCGACGACGACATCGTCCTCATCACGTTGAACCGCCCCGATCGACTCAACGCGATCACGTCGACGATGATCACCGAACTGGATGCTGCCATCGCCGCGATCGATCTCGACCCGAACATTCGTGCCGTGATCCTGACCGGCGCCGGCCGCGGTTTCAGCGCCGGCCTCGACCTGCAGGCACAGGGGGTCGCACCCGGCGCGGACGACGTCGGCCCGACCGTTCGCGGCTTCATGTGGCAGGACCACCTGGCGAACCTGCACGAGCACATCCATCGTTCGCGCAAGCCCTGGATCGCCGCCGTGAACGGGCCGGCGGTCGGCGGTGGGTTCGCGATGGGGCTGGCCTGCGACATCCGCGTCGCTGCCCGCAGCGCCACGTTCGGTGCGGTCTTCCTCAAGATCGGAGTGTCGAACTGTGACATGGGCACCAGCTACTTCCTGCCCCGCCTCGTCGGTGCGTCACGCTCGGCGGAGCTGCTGCTCACGGCGCGCATCTTCGGCGCGGATGAGGCGCTCCAGATGGGCCTCGTCACCGACCTCGTCGACGATGGCGCAGTCGTCGATCGGGCGCTCGAGACGGCCCGCCTGATCCGATCGAACGCGCCGTTCGCGACGTGGATGACCAAGGAGACGATGTGGCAGACGCTCGACGCTCCCTCGCTTCGCCATGCGCTCGACATCGAGAACCGCACCCAGATCATGTGCAGCTCGACCGGCGACACGAGAGAGGCCACCGCGGCGTTCGCCGAGAAGCGTCCACCCGTGTGGCGCGGACTCTGACGGTTCGAGGACACCGATGGACTTCAGCGTCTCCGACGACCACGAGGCAATCCGCGAGGGGATTCGACGCGTGTGCGCCGACTTCCCCGACGAATACTGGGCAGCGAAGGACGAAGCGCACGAGTTCCCGTGGGACTTCTACGATCGACTCGCTGCCGGGGGGTGGGTCGGCCTCGCGATCCCCGAGGAGTTCGGTGGCGGCGGCCAAGGCATCACTGAAGCGTCGATCATGCTCGAGGAGATCGCTGCGTCGGGCGCGGCGATGAACGGGTGCTCGGCCATCCACCTGTCCATCTTCGGGCTCGAACCGATCCGACGCCACGGACCGCCGGCTCTCGTCGCCGAGGTGCTCCCGCGGGTTGCGTCGGGCGAACTGCACGTCGCGTTCGGGGTCACCGAACCAGATGCCGGCACCGACACGACGTCGATTCGCACCCGAGCGGTGCGCGACGGCGACGAGTACGTGGTCACCGGCGCCAAGGTCTGGACGACGAAGGCACCGCACTGTGAGATGTGTCTGCTGCTCGTTCGAACCACGCCACTGGAGGAATGCGAGAAGCGCACCGACGGCATGACGCTGCTGTTGGTCGACCTCCAGGATCCGTCCGTCGACATCACGCCGATCCCGAAGCTCGGCCGCAACGCGGTCGTGTCGTGCGAGGTGCGCTACGACGGCCTTCGGGTGCCGGTCGATCGGCGGATCGGCGACGAGGGCATGGGGTTCCGACATCTGCTCGACGGGCTGAACCCCGAGCGGATCCTGCTCGGGGCCGAGGCACTCGGCATCGGTCGGGCCGCAATGAACCGGGCGGTGCAGTACGGCAAGGACCGCGTGGTGTTCGGACGACCGATCGGACAGAACCAAGGGATCGCCTTCCCACTCGCTGAGGCTCACATGAGACTCCACGCCGCGGAACTCGCGGTGCGTGAGGCGTCGTGGCGCTTCGACAACGACCTGCCGTGTGGCGAGGCGGCGAACACGGCGAAGTACCTCGCAGCCGACGCTGCGTTCTTCGCGTGCGATCGGGCGATGCAGACCCACGGCGGCATGGGCTACGCCCGCGAGTATCACGTCGAGCGGTACTGGCGCGAGGCGCGGCTGATGCAGATTGCCCCGGTGAGCCAGGAGATGGTCTGCAACTTCATCAGTGCCAACGTGCTCGGGTTGCCGAAGTCGTACTGACGCCCACCAGCCGCCCGGTGGATCCTCTGACATCGACGGCGACAAATTGGCAGCTCGCTTGACACGTCGGTGACGCATCCGCAGAATGCGAAGGAACATTCGCGTTCTGATCGGGGGGTCACATGAGAAACGCCATCATCGCCGGAGCCATCTGTGTGGGGGCATTGATTCCAGCTGCGGGGTCGCTGGCTGCCGCCGACACACCACAACCCTCGCCAGCTCCGCTGCCGGTCGCCACCGCCGAGCGCGCGGTCGCGCTGGCACCCGCCATCGTCCAGCTGCCGACCGCCGCCGTCGCGCTCGGCGACAGCTTCATCTCCGGTGAAGGGGCCGGCGCCTACCAAGCGGTCCTCGACGTCAACGGCCAACCACAGGGCTTCCCCGGATGGGCGGCACCGAACAACAACGCCTTCTTCTGCCACCGGTCTGCCAACGCCTCACTCCAGGTGGCCGCGTTGCCCGGCATCAGCGCCCGCTTCAATCTCGCCTGCTCCGGCGGCCAGCCACACGACTTCGCCAACGACTCGATCACCCGCGCCAACGGGCGCGCCGTCGACGCCCAACTCGATCAGCTTCGGGCGGTCGCGCTGACGCACGACATCGACGTCGTGCTGGTCGGCCTCGGCTCGAACAACTCGAGCTTCACCTTCGGCGACGCCGCCGCAGAATGTGCCGGCCGGTTCGTCGCCGACGGCTACATCGGCTGGTGGGAGTTCTGGGTCCCGATCATCAACTGGATCACGGGCGCCACGAGCCCGGAGAGTCCGTGCACGGCCAACGACCTGGCCACCACCCAGGAACTGGCCACCGCCCAGGCCGAGACGACCGCCGCGCTGCGCTCGCTGATCCAGACACTCGACGAGATCGACGCCGACGGGCAGCACCGCATCGTCCTGCAGGACTACACCAACCCGCTCCCACCCGAGTTCGACAACAAGTTCTACAAGGAGGACGGACGCACGGACACCCGCGACAAGTTCCGCGACCTCGTGCGCGAGCGGTACGCCGGAGGCTGCCCCGCTCACCGCGCCAGCCTCGGCCCGGCGCACCAGTTCTCCCAGGGCCTCGGCAACCTCGTCCAGGGCACCCATGCCACGCTGCGCTCCGAATTCCCGGGCGAGGACCTCGTCTACCTGAACGTCCAGCGGGCATTCGACGGTGCCCGACTCTGCGAAACCTCGGCCAGCCCCGCTGGCGCGCTCGCGACGCCGGTGCGTCTGATGGACAAGTCAGGCAACTCCCCCACCGGCGTCCACCTCACCAACATCAACGGCACCGACAAGCTCGACATCGCCCGCATCCAGGGCGTGTGCACCGACTTCTTCCAGACCTGCCAGGAGTCCTGGCACCCGAACGCCGCCGGCCACGCCGTGCTCGGACAGTGCCTGACGTTCGCGGTGACCGCGCAGAACGACGACCGCATCGACTGCGTGCGCAACCCGTCGACAGGAGCACTCGCCGGATCGTGACGACCGGGTGAATCGGCCGACACCCAAGCAGGCACGATCGCGGGCGACGGTCGAGAAGATCCTCGCCGCCGCGAACATCGAGTTCGCGTCGCGCGGCTCAGCCGTGGTCACCACCACCGACATCGCGGACCGTGCCGGCGTCTCGGTCGGGGCCCTCTACCGCTTCTTTCCCGACAAGCAGGCAATCGGTGCGGCGCTCGCCGAGCGGTACCTCCACGCCGCCGCCGAGCGATTCGGCCCCCTCCTGGACGCCATCGGCGACCTGCAGGAACTGCCCGAGGGGCTTCGCCCGGTCGTCCGTGCCGCCGCCGACCTCGCGACCGAGCACCCCGGCTACTACCAACTGACCCGGGAGGTGGCACCTGGCGACGAGGCGTCGGCAGGCCAAGCGGTCCGCTCCGCGATGATCGACGAATTCGACGCGCTCATCGGAGGGCTCGGCGCACCCGACGACCCCCGACGCCGGCCGGCGATCACGCTCGTCATCGAGACCGTTCGCCACACGCTCGCCACCGCGCCGACCGACGAGATCGAACGCTCAATCGTGGTCGATGAACTGGCCGAGATGATCGTGACCTACGCGCATCGACGCCTCTCGTTCACGCCCGGACACGAGGTCGACGGCGATCAGGCATGAGCCGGGCAACGGTTCGCCACGCCGAATGCGGCCGATCTTCTGGCGCAGCGACAGGTCGGTCTCGACCGTGTTCGTGAACGGGACTCGAAAGAGCGGGATCGAGTTCCACCTCCATCCGTAGCGCCGACGGAGCGCGCGGTCGGCTCGGGCCCACGTCGGGTCGTCGCCGGCGAGGATGCGCGCCACCCCGTCGATCAGCGGCGCTCCGTCGGCGACTCGCCCCCGCCATCCACACGGCTCGAGTCGCACCGACGCGTTGGCCATGATGCGACGAACCTTCGCGGTGTCCCGCTTGGAACGCAGGTAGAACGTCGCACCGTCGTCAGACCAGGCGAACCACACGGGGCAGCCGACAGCGCGTCCGTCGGCGCGAAAGGTCGTCAGGTTGACGTACTCGGCACGTTCGAACTCGGCGGTGCACACGGTGGCGTGCGGCGTTCCGACGTGCGGCGTGACTTGCGTGGTGGTGTCGTGAGCGTCCATGCTGGCCAGCATGGCAATTCAAGCCGACTTGAAGTCAAGGGCGAATGTTGCGCCCGACGACACACTCTCGATCGGCGAGGTCGCCACCGCAGCCGGCGTCGCGACGAGCACGATCCGGTACTACGAGGAACGGGGACTCGTGACCCCGGTCGGGCGGACGAGTGGGCGACGACGATTTGCGCCCAGTGCGGTGCGCCGCCTGTGGCTGATCGATCTCTGCACCCAAGCCGGATTCAGCCTGGACGAGTGCCTCACCCTCCTCGACGATCGAGGAGATGATCGTGCCGCCAGCCGCGCGCTCGGCGAACGGAAGCTGCTCGACATCGACGATCGGATCGAGCGCCTCGCGGTCGCTCGACAGCTCGTCGAATTCGGCCTGGCATGTACGTGCCCATCGCTGGAGAACTGTTCGTGCAGCGCAGACCTGACGCACGCCGTCGATCTGCCCGGGCTGGAGTGAGGCCACGTCGCTCGCGACGAATTGCCACTCAGGGCGCGGTGCCCGAATCGACGAATGGCCGAAGGGCGTCGACGACCGCGACGTCGTCGAGCTCGAGCTGGAACACGTTGAGGTAGTCGGTCTGGCCGTCTTCGTAGTTGTTGAGCAGACCCGTCGGGCACTCAGGGCTCGCTGCGACGAGTTGGAACGACCCGACCGCGTCGCCACTGGCCGCCGACGACAACTCGACGTCGTACACGACATCGCTGAGCGCGAGGGACACCGTCTCACCCTCGACGGTCTGGGCCTCGCAGGTCACGCCATTCGGGCTGCGTTCGGAAATGGTCCCGCACCCGACGAGTTCGGCCACCGCGATGTCGCTGTTTCCGAACGTCCACTCCCTCGGCACGTCGACTCGGACACTGATGAAGGGCCCGTCGCCAGCCTGCAGGAACACCACTGCCGGATGTGGGCCCGGCGTGCCCTGGTCGTACGCGGGAAGGTCGGCGAAGCCGGTACCCGACTCGCACACCTCGTCGAGGTCCCCCACCGACGCGGGAATGTCGAGCGTCGGCTCGGTCGCCACCGGCTCCGTGGTCGCAGGCCGCGTCTCCACTGGCGCCGCGTCGGCGCCCTCGTCGTCACCTCCGCCGCACGACGCGAGCACGAGAAACGACAACGCCCCGACCGCAGCAATCTGCTTCACCGCGCAAAGCTAACGCACCCGCGCGCGCCCATCTGCCGCTCCACACCGCTGGCGCTCAGGGCGCGGCGTGCTTGCCGGGGGTCCAGCCGCGTGCGCCGAGGTGCTCACTGGCGAAGGCCAAGGGGGCGGCCTCCAGTGTCGTTGCCATCGTGTCGTTCCAGCGATTGAGGTAGCCGAAGAGGCCGACGATGGAGACGAGCTGCACGATCTGCTCGTCGGTGTAGTGCCGCCGCAGCTCCTCGAAGTGCTCGTCGGTCACCATGTTCGGAACCAGCGCCGCGTCGCGGGCGAGGCGCAACGCTGCCCGCTCGGCGTCGCTGAACCTGTCGTCGGTCTCGTAGTCCCAGACCGCCGCGATCTTGCCCGCGTCGACTCCGAGGTGACCTGCGTGCGCCGCAGTGTGCGCCTGGCAGTACTGGCAGCCGGCGGCCGTACTGGCGATGTGCGCGACGAGCTGCGTCAGCCCGCTGTCGATGTGGCTCCCGCTCATGACGGTCGCCGCGAACTGACCGAACGCCTCGAACAACGCGGGGAGTCGCGCCATCGTCGGCATGCTCGACGGCAGGAAGCCCATGGCCTGTTCCACGAGTTCGAAGATGGGTTCGTACTGGGGAAGGTCGGCTCGTGGGATGGGGGTGATGCGACCCATGGGTCATCTCGCTTTCATCGGGTGTTGCACTGGTGAGTTGTGGAGGTCATCGAACGAGCCCAGGAAGCAGCATCGCGACGATGCCATCGGCGTGCTGGGCGACCCACGCCGGATCGGTCGGTTCGGCCCCGGCGAGCAGACGCACCTCGGGCGCATTGACGAATGGCATCGATGCCGCGCCGACGATCACGTAGTGGATCATCGACGGGTCGATCGGCGCCGCGACTCCGGCGTCGAGGAGCCGTTGCCACAGGCTGCGGTTCAGGGTGTACATGGGAGCGACGTGACGCTCGACCAGCCAGCGCAGACGATCGCTGTCCTCGGTCGCCTCGTGAACGAGGATCCGGTTGAGTTCGGGGTGCGCCGCCGCGAACGAGACGAACCGGCGAAGCCCGACCGCGAAGGCTGCAGCGAGCGCGTCCTCGTCGTCGATGCCGCTGAGCGCCGCGAGCTCGCCGACGTGTTCGCGCAGCAGCTCGAAGAGGTGATCGACAGCGGCGAACCACAACGCTTCCTTCGACTCGAAGTGGTAGTTGATCTGTGGCTGGTGCGCGTCGACTCGTTCGGCGATCGATCGCGTCGACGCACCGTCGAACCCCTTGGCACCGAACTCGTGGAGCGCCGACTCGAGCAACAGTTGCCGCAGGTCGTCGCGAGTCCGCCGGGGCTGCCGCTCCTTGCTCATGTCGCCAATCGTCCCTGCATCGCCGTCATGTTATCATCCGATAATATGAAGATCCTTCCACTCGCATCCACGCCCTTCACTCCACCGACCGACCGGGACATGCTCCCATCCGAGCGGCGTGAGTTCGTCCAGACGCACCGCACCTGCGTCTTCGGCACCGCCCGACAATCCGATGGGCCGGCGATGTCGATCGTGTACTACGTGCCGACGGACACCGGCGAGCTGCTCGTGTCGACGATGGCGGCTCGCGGGAAGGCGAAGTCGGTCGCCCGGAGCTCCAAGGTCAGCCTGTGCGTGCTCGACGAGAACTGGCCGTTCAGCTATCTGCAGGTGTACTGCGACGCCACGGTCGACACCGATCCCGAGCTGGTCGTCGACACGATGCTGGCCGTCGGCGGGCGAATGTCGGGCGAGGCACTCGGCGACGACGCTCGCCCGTTCGTCGCGGCGATGGCCGCCGAGGAGGAACGGGTCGTCCTGCGATGCCGGCCGTACGAGACCTTCGCCCAACCGCCACGGCACCTCCATGCCAACGACCAGGACGAGCAGATCACGCACTGGGTCTCGGGCCGAGTCGCCTGGGACGCCAACGACCCAACGTGACGCGCTGATCACGGATACCGGCGATCACCTCGACCTGACGGTGGCGTCAGGTGGGCCGGTACCGTGACGCCATGCTCGCCGACCGGTCGCCGGACGTCACCCACACGGTGGCTGCCCTGCTCGACAGCGCCGACCTGGCCCGCAACGACACCCGGCGGCAGGGCGACGAACTCCGCCCGCTCGGCAACAAGGCCCGACGCACCCGGGCGTCGCTCCTGCACGGCGCGTACGACTGCTTCGTGCGGTCCGGGTACCGGGAGACATCGGTCGAAGCCATCCACACCACCGCCGGGGTCAGTATCGGCACGTTCTACCAGTACTTCCGCGACAAGGCCGACGTGATGACAACCTTGGTTGCCGAAGCGATCATCGAGTCAGCCGGGACCATCTTTCCGACGCCAGGCGACGCGCCGAGTGTTGCCAGGTCGCGCGAGGTGCTCACTGCCTTCGTCCGCCACTACGCCGCCACCGCCCCGTTCCAAGCGGTGTGGGAGGAGGCGACTCACTTCGACGAGACGGTCGCCGCCTTCCGTCGCGGCCTCCGCGGCGTCATCGAGCAGACGATCGCCGAACAGATCGTCGAGGGCCAACGGTCGGGCGACGTCCGAGCCGACGTCGATCCAGCGACCGCGGCGCGAGCGTTGACCGCGATGGTCGACCGCCACTGCTACCTCACGTTCGTCGACAGCGCAGCGTGCGACGAGACATCGATCTCACTGACGACCGACACGTTGGTCACGCTGTGGGAACGCGCGCTCGGTCCGACGCCTCGCTGAACCCGTTCGCAGCGCGCCGTGACGGCGCGAGCACGGACCGCTCGAGGTCAGACCGAGCGAAACGTGATGCTGAGACGCGGACCGACCACGCCGCGCACCTTGGGCACCGCGTGTTCCCATTCGTGTTGGCACGCACCGCCCATCACGAAGAGGTCACCGTCACCGAGATCGAAGTTGATCGACGCGCCGCCACCGCGAGGGCGGAGCCGAAGCGGGCGAGGGCAACCGACCGACACGATGGCGACGACGGGGTTGGTCACCACGTGGCGATGCCGGTCGCCGTGCCAGGCGACCGAGTCGTGGCGATCCCGGTAGAGGTTGAAGCCGATCGAGTCGAATGGCTCCTCGTAGCGCTCGGCGAGGAACAGACGCATGTCGCGCAACATCGGCAACGGCTCGTCACCACCCGCCTCGAGGCTCCACCATGCGGTCAACCGCGGCTCGTCGACCATCTGGTCGTACATCGGGATGCCGGTTCGCTGCCGAAACGGCAACGAGTCCACCAGCTGATCGAAGACGCCGTCGGCGCCGGTCAGCCAATTCGGGCAGTGCTCGATCCAGGTGCGCTCGTCGAGATCGCGCCGCTCCACACGAGCCAACGACGAATCGAACTCCGCAGGGAGCAGGTCGAAGAGCGTCGCTTGACGGAACATACGTTCGATCGTACCCCACCTCGACCCAACCCACCCCGAAATTCTGAGCGGGCGTTGCGCTCAGCGCAACGGTGGCTCAGA
>JBAWHL010000065.1:0-1957 GCA_049593815.1 Ilumatobacteraceae bacterium
CGGTTCCCTCGGCCCGGGTCTCGCCGGATCGGGCCGACGCCGGGACTCCCCCAGACGCCGGTCTGCAGCACGACGGCGAACGCGACGTGCCGACGAACGCCGGAATCGCGCGACGGTTCGACGACGATGCGGCCGCTCAGGACGTGGCGACCGCGCTCGACCGCGCGGCGTTCGATCCGACCTGGGTCGACGACGACGCCGAGTTCGACCGCGCCCGGTCCGCTCTCGCGACGCTCGAACGCCAGCGCACCTAGCTCGGCCGGACGGGCGCCCCTGCTCGGCGGCCCCTACTTTCCGGCTTGTTTGGACGAGATTCGGGACTTGATCGCGGCGAGACGTTCGGCGAACCAGGGCTGCTTGGTGCTCCACAACTGCGGTTCGAGTTCACGTGCGACCGCCGCTGGGTGATTGTCGACGTCGGCCATGTCGAGGATCGTCTGCTTGGTGACCATCGCCAGTTCCCGGGGAGCCGATGCCGCCTTCGCGGCGAACTCGTGGGCCGCTTCGAGCAGCGACTCGCCCGGCACCGACCGATACGCCAGGCCGATCCGTTCGGCCTCCTTGCCGTCGAGGACCTGGCCGAACACGACGGCGGCCATGGCTGCCTGCGGTCCGGCGATCCGGCGCAGCATCCACGTGTGCCCGCCACCGGGGTGGATCCCCAGCTGCAGGAACCTCGTGTCGAGCTTGGCGTTGTCGGCGACGAGCCGGACATCGCAGCCCAGTGCCAGGTTCATCCCGGCACCCACGGCTGCTCCGTTGACCGCAGCCAACGTCGGCAGCGGACTCCGGGCGATGCGGAGAAATCCTTCGTAGATCGTGCCGAGGCTCTCGCCGGTCGCCTCGGCCAGGTTGCCGAGGTTCGCTCCGGCGCAGAACGCTGGCGGGGTGCCCGTGACGACCAGCGCGCCGACGCGCTCGTCGGCCTCGAACTCATCCATGGCGGCGAGGATCTCGGCGACCATCGGGGCCGTGAGGGTGTTGCGTTCGTCAGGGTTGTTCAAGGTCAGCGTGGCGACGCCGTCGGCGATGTCGGTGAGCACGTAGGGCATGTGGCAAGTGTGGCACGGCGGTGCGGATAGCCTTTCTTCCGGACATGCTCGATCACGTCTTCACCGATGCCATCAGTGCCCTGCGCGATGCGTTCGAAGCTGCATTTCTCGAGCGCCAGGCGTTCGAGGAGCACTTCCAGTCCGACGTCCTGCTCGGCGACCTCACGTGGGAGACCAGCTACGGGTTGCCCGGTGAGGGTGAACCGCCGCGGGTCGTCGCGCACATCACCTTCGACTGGCCGTCGTGGAGCCAGACCGCGTATCGGCAGTGGTACGTGGAGGAGGAGCTCGAGAAGCGGCCGGCGATCGAGATGGAGATCGTCCTGCGCATCCAACGGCTCGCTGCTGCGATCGACCCCGAGATGCTCTACGCCGCCGTGCCCGAGCAGAGCCCGTTGGTCGGCGACGACCGGCTGGAACGGGCGGGGCTCACCTCGGAGATCGCGCACCCCGACACGGCGACCGACCCCTTGGACCTGACCACGGAGTACGCGGCCGAGATCACCTACGAGGGGCTCTACGAGCTCTACGAGGAGACGGTCGCGGACGGAACGAGCACCCTGCTCGACGAACACTTCGGCGCCCTCGGCGGCTGGATCGCGGCGACCCTCGTCAAGCTGGGCGACCTCCACCTCGCCTTCCTCCCCGCCGACGACCTCGCCTGACCCGCTGGCGACCCATTCGGCTGGGCACCCCGACGCCGACCTTCGGCCCGATCCGCCCATCCATCCGAAACTTGCGTCGTTCGTGGCGCCTGCCGCCACGAAACCCGCAAATTTCGGGTTGGGGTGAGGTGGTGGGGGGCGTGGGAGGATGGGGCATGGCTGAGACCGATGTGTTGTACGAGGTGTCCGAGCGGATCGCGACGATCACGCTGAACCGACCCGAGGCGCGCAACGCACTGT